>DATDHK010000498.1:0-4966 GCA_036521635.1 Bryobacteraceae bacterium
GCTCCAGAAGGCCAGGAGACTCCCGCTCCAGATGCTCGCCGGAAAACCGCGCACGCTGCCACGCTGCATAATCGCGATAACGAATCGCAGGCTCGGCGGCTGCCGGTGGCGCGCCCGACAAAAACGCGCCGTAGTATTTCGCGAGATCTCTCCGCAGCACTTCGAGCGACCAGCCGTCCGCGACAAAATGATGCAGAACGGCAATCAGCACGTGCTCCGCGGCGTCCAGTTGAACGAGCACCACTCGCAGCAGCGGGCCGGTAACGAAATCGAACGGCAGCGTAGCGTAGCGCTGTGCAATCCCCCGCAGTTCGATTTCACGCTGCGCGGACGGCAAGCCGCTGAGGTTCACTATGCTAAACACGTCCGGCGGCTCTTCCATCACAGCCAGACGAGGCTGGCCATCCGAAACCGGAACTCGACTGCGAAGCGTCTCATGGCGGCGGATCACCTGTTCGAGACTGGCTCGCAACGCCTTTACGTCGAGCGGTCCGCTCAACCGGATTCCGCCCGGCATATGATACGCCGCACTTGCGGGAGCAAGCGCCTGCTGGACCCACATTCGCTCTTGGGCGAACGACAGCGGCGGCGGTTCATCCGGCCCAAGGCGTCGGACAGATTCGACCGCGCTTCCACCGGCGCGAAGCTTTTCGATCTCCGACGCCATTGCGCGCAACGTCGAGCACTCGAACAGCCGGCGCAACGGAATCGCAATCTGGAAAGTGTCCCGCACTCGCGAAGCCAACCGCGCCGCCATGAGCGAGTGTCCGCCCAATGCGAAAAAGTCGTCGTCCAAGCCGCGCGTTTGCACCGGCAGCAACTCCGACCACAATCCCGCGACCGTCCACTCCACGAACGAGTATTCCGATTGCGCCGCGGGACTGCTGCCGGCATGAGTCCAATCGGGCAGAGGCAGCGCTTGGCGGTCCAGCTTGCCGTTCGGCGTAAGTGGAAACGACGCCAGCGGCACGAGAATCGCCGGGACCATGTAGACCGGCAAGCGCTCGCGAAGAGCGCGAATCAAGGATTCGACCACCGGCGCCGGAGCGGACCCCGGCACGAAATATCCGATCAATTGTTTCTCTCGTGCGATCACCACCGCATCCGCTACGCCATCGCAATCGCGCAACGCGGCCTCGATCTCGCCGAGCTCGATGCGGAAGCCGCGAACTTTTACCTGGTAGTCGCTCCGTCCCAGATAGTCGAGATTCCCATCGCTACGAAAGCGCGCCAAATCCCCGGTCCGGTACATGCGCGCGCCCGCACGGTCAGAGAAGGGATTAGGAATGAAACGCTCCGCTGTCGTTTCCGCCCGTCGAAAGTAACCGCGCGCCAGCCCGTCCCCGGCTACAAACAGCTCACCCGCGACGCCCACTGGAACGGGATTCAACCGCTCATCCAAAACGTACGTCTGCACGTTCGGCAGCGGCCGCCCAATGGGCGGAGCGCCTTCACTAGCGGCATCGATCACGGCAAACGTGGAATACGTCGCGCTCTCCGAAGGACCGTACAGATTGAGCAACCGCCCCACGCGGATTCGTCGAGCGAGGTCGCCGCTCAGCGCCTCGCCCGCCAGATTCACCACCCGCAGTGTCGCCGGCAATCCGCCTGCGTCCAGCAACTCACGCATCACCGACGGCACGGTATTTAGCAGCGTCACCTCGCCTCGCTCGGCCAGCGCCGGCAAGTCGAGAGCGTTCGCCGCCAGAATAATTTTGCCGCCGTGGCAAAGCGGTGCAAACAGTTCGAAGACCGAGAGGTCGAAGTTGATGGAAGTGGATGCCAGAACGCCAGCCATTTCCGCGGCGCTGAACTCGCGGCCCGCCCATTCGATCAGAGCCACCGCCGCGCGATGCTCCATGGCCACCGCCTTCGGCCGTCCGGTGGATCCGGATGTGTAAATCAGATAAGCGAGATTGTGTGGGGCAGGATGGTATCCTGCGGCGGATTGGTAATCCGCCTGTGCTGGATCCGGAATATTACTTACGGGCCGATTGCCAATCGGCCGCAGAATACCATCCTGCCCCACAATATTCAGGATCGTGTACGCGCCCGAAGGCAGCCGCTCCAACAACGACGTTTCCGAAAGCACGACGCGCGGCGCGGCGTCCTCAATTGCGAACCGCAAGCGTTCCTGTGGATACGCGGGATCGAGCGGCACATATGCGCCCCCAGCCTTCCACACCGCCAGCAGCGCCACGACCAGATGCGGAGACCGATCGAGAAAGATGCCGACCGTCACCTCCGGGCCGACCCCTGCCTGCCGCAATCGATGAGCCAGGCGATCCGCGCGCGAGTTCAATTCACGGTAGCTCCAACGGTTCGCGCCCTGGACCAGCGCTTCCCGATCGGGCCAGCTCCGCACCTGCGCTTCAAACAACTCGTGAACACAAACGTTCGGCAACGGAATCCGGGCGCCATTCCACTCGCGCAAAATCCGATGCCGTTCCCCGCCGCCGAGCAGCGGCAAATCGCCGATTGTCTGACTCGGACCGGCCAGCGCGGCCTCAAGAAGATTGGCGAAATGCCCGAGCATCCGGTCGACCGTGGCAGCGTCGAAAATGTCGGTGTCATAGTCGAACGCCAGATCGATATCGTTCTTCATGTCGGCCACGGAAAGTGTCAAATCGAATTGCGCGTGCCCACCTTCAACCGATACCGATTCCAGTTCCAACGCGCCCAACCGTCCTTGCGCACCAGGAATACCGAGCGCAAATGCAGGCAGCGCCGGATTCTCCGCCGAAGCCCCGTGATAAACGAACATGGTTTGAAATACCGGCGTGGCATCCGAGTTGCGTGCCGACGCCAACCGCTCAACCAGAGCGCCGAACGGATAGTCCTGATGCTCGAATGCTTCCAGAGCGGTTTGCTTCACGCAATCCAATAGCGCTTCGAACGTTTGTGCGGGATCGATGTTGGTGCGCAACGCGACCGGATTAACGCAGTAACCGATAATGTCGGATTCGCTGGCCGTCCGTACGTTGACCGGCGTGCCGACGATCAGATCGCGCTCACCGGTGTATCGATGCAAAAGCACTTTGAACACCGCCAGCAACCCCATGAACGGCGTCACTCCGCGCTTCCTGCAAAAACTCCGCAACTGAGCCGGCGCCGACGCCGGCAGTTTCAGAAAACGCTTGCCGCGGACATTTCGCACAACGGCTGGCCGCGCCCGGTCCGCCGGAATCTGAAGCGGCGCCGGCGGATTCGCCAGCTTCGTCAGCCAGTAATCGAGTAGGCGTGGGGCGGACCCCCTGGTCCGCGCGGGTCCCCCTGGACCCGCTCTTCTGCCAACGAGATCAATCTCCTCCCACTGCGAAGGGGCCGACGAGGGCGTCGGCCGCGGACCAGGGGGTCCGCCCCACGATTCATGAAGGCCGCCAAGCTCTCGTAAAAGGATTTGCAGCGAAGTGTAATCCGCAACGATGTGATGAATCACCAGCACCAGGATGTGGCTCTCCGCCGACTCCCGAAACAATCTCGCCCGTACCAGCGAGGCATCGTCGAGACGAAACGGCTGCGCCCACGCCGCGGACATTTGGCCCGCTATCGTGGTCGCATCGGCAGCATGAAAATCGAGCGCAGCCCGTTCGTGAATCTCCTGAACCGGGTCGCCATCCACGGCATGGAAACTGGTGCGAAGCGCCGGATGACGATCCACCAGCGACTGTAGCGCCGCCCGCAATACCTTGACATCAAGAGGTCCCCGAATTCGACCCGCTCCGCCAATATGATAAGCGCTGCTTTCCGGATTGAGCGTCTGAAGAAACCAGAGCGCCCTCTGACCCGCGGACAGGCAGTGCACTCCGGACGGCTGCGCCTTGACAGACTCGACCGGCGGATTCACCAACTGCCGGGCGGCCTCGCGAATTCCCGCGCCTTGCAGCAGAATTCCAACTGGTAGCGATAGACCCACCAGCTCCTCAATATCGTTCCGCAGTTCGACGGCGCGCAAGGAATCCAATCCGAGCGAGATCAGCGGCGTGTCGTAATCTGTATCAAGGACAGGAATCCCCAACCGCCGGGCGGCGCACGCGGCCAACAGTTCTTCGACCGTCATCGAGTCGAAATCCGTTGTGGAAACCGGCTGCGCGGCCGCGCTTCGCGCCAGAACACTCAACCGCCCTTCGCGATACCGGTCCCGGCAGGCGCCGCGGCGCACTTTCCCGCTGGTCGTCCGGGGAAGCGTGCCGGCGCGGACCAGAACAATTTCGTGCAGATGCAGTCCGCACTCCTCCGCAACAGCCGCGCGCGCTGCGGTCAACGCAGTCTCCAGGCCGTTCGTATGAACAGCCTCTTGTATCGCGACGACCCGTTCTTCATCGTCCGATTCAATCGAGAACGCCCCACCCATTCCACCTTGGAACGCGAAATGGCAGCGTTCCACAGCGGCTTCGATATCGCTGGGATAGTAGTTCCGGCCGCGAACGATAATGAGATCTTTCAATCTGCCAGTGACGAAAAGCTTTCCACGGCGCAGCATCCCCAAGTCGCCCGTGCGCAGATAGCGGTCCTCGGAATCTCTTAAGCGCGCGCCGAAAGTAGACCCCGTTTCTTCCTCGCGTTGCCAATAGCCTTGCGCTACCGACGGTCCCGACACCCAGATCTCGCCAACGTCACCCTCGCTCACCTCACAACCGGATTCCGGATCGACCACGCTCACCGAGCACTCCGGCCGGCCGCAATCGACGCGCCCGTCCTCAGGCGAGTAACGGCCGGCCGACACCATGAGCGTCGACTCCGCCAATCCATAGCACGGGTAAAACGCGCTTGAATGGAATCCGACAGCCGCGAAAGCAGACACAAAGCGCTGTAGCGTCTCGTGCCGTACAGGCTCGGCGCCGTTGAAGGCCACCTTCCAGCTCGACAGATCGAGCGCCGCCCGCCGCTCCTCCGGTATCCGTCGGACGCACAGATCGTACGCGAAGTTGGGGCCTCCGCTGGTGGTCGCGCGATGCCGCGAAAT
>DATDHK010000499.1:0-3795 GCA_036521635.1 Bryobacteraceae bacterium
GATAGCGTAAGCATCCGGGGGCCTTTCGAATCATGTTTAGCGAACCACTGGGTCATTGTCATTACCATTCTCCTGATGCGCACTTCACTATCGGTTAACAACTGCCTTCCATGCCGTGATGCCACCGCCGCTGGAACAGCGATTTGCGCCAGCTCCGTATGTCGCCGGCTCATCCGCGAAGCTCGCCACAATCTCGTCGCGGCCGTCGCCATCCAGGTCGGCCAGTTCCACATGGGCCGCCCTGCACCCGCCGCCATACGCCGGCAACGGGATGCTGTTTCGCACAAGTCCGCCATGCCCGTCGGCCAGGAACACAAGCGTTTCGCCGCGAGCGGTGAGAGCTACCAGGTCGCGCGCGCCTTTGCTGAGCAAATGGCCGGAGGCCAAAGTCAACGGGCCGTCCCTGGTAGGTTCTTTGAACAGTTCGCGCCGTTCCCATTTTCCGCCTGCGCGTGAATAAAACAAGTCGAGTTCCGAATACCAGACGTCGTTTTCGAGACTGACGTAGGCAACCGCGAGATCGGCTTTTCCATCGTTGTCGAAATCGCCCGCCGTCACGCCTTGCACAAATTGGTGGGTGCCCGGAAACTCGAGAGACAGCGGCGCGGCGGCGCCGTTCGCGCGCCACAGAGTCACTAGATCTTTACGGTCCATCACGCTCGAGCCGGTGGCGACATCGAGATGGCCGTCGCCGTCGAAATCGCCTAATGTAATGGCGTCGCTGTAGATTCCTTTGCTCAGCGCCCGATCGCCCTTGCGCCAGCCCTTAGCGCCCTGGTTAAAGAAAACGACCACGCCGTCGCGCTCCGCCACGGGCCGTGAGCTGCCCGAGCCGAGCCCTTCCGATATCGCAACCAGGTCCAGCAAGCCGTCGCCGTTCCAGTCCACCGCGCGAATGGCCCGCGAGGAAAAGCCGGCGGACTCCAGGCCCGCGCTGGCATTTTCAAAGCCGCCCTTCCCGTCGCCCCTCAACACAAACAAGCCGTGGAGATGGACGGCCAACGCGATATCCATATGGCCGTCGCGATTGAAGTCGGCCACTTCCACGTCGCCATAGTCGTAGGCCAGCGACGGAAATCGCGCCTCCTTCCATGGCGTCCACGATCCCTTTCCATCGCCCAGAAAAATTACCGGGGGTCCGGCTTGCTTTCGCGCCGGACCATGCACGATGTCGGGGTGGCCGTCGCCGTTCATGTCGGCAATCCGAAAGCCTTCCCGCCATTGTCCGGACGTAGGCAACCCGGCATCGTAGCGGACAAAGCGCACGGCGGCCGGCGCTCCCTCCGCGTTAGCTTTGGGTTGGCCAGCGCCGACGGCGAAAAACACCGCCACGGCCAGACAAGCAAAGATAAGGCTGTCGAATTTCACTCTCGGCTGTTTCTTCTACGGAATGAGGTGGGCAGGCTTGGTGGCGCTGTCCAACTGCTGCGCGTTATGCACCACACCGAACTTCCCGTCGATCACTTGCACCCAGCCCTGAGCGACACTCAGATCGCCCATGGGTCCGGCGGTCCCGGGCACTGTCGTGTTCAGGTTGAGGACGAGAGAACCCGAATTGAAGCTGACTGGCAGCGTGGATCCGCCGACCTTGACCATTTGCGTCGCAGCCGGAAATGGAAGCATTCCCGTGATGGTTTGCGGATGCTCTTGTTCATCGAAGGCGGTGATGGCTTCCTGGTTCAGCGGGTACCACGAAGGCGTCGTGCCGCAGGTGAACAAGCCCTGCACAACCTTGGGGTCGCGCCAAACGATCAGAAAGGTGCTGGCAGCGGGCGGAGCCGGAATTCTCCACGAGTTTACAGCTCCCCCTGGATTGAAGCGCGCCACAAAATTGGTGGACAGAGGCTCTTTCTGGTCGACTGCGGTGAAGCCGTTCAAGCGCCCGTAGAACGTGTAGTTGCCGGAGGTGGTGACGACCGGATCGGTAACGCCGTTTTCGGGTCCGTGAATGTGCACGACATTGCCGCCGCGCGATATCGAGTTGCTCGGATCCACGTAGAATACGTGGCCGGTCAGGTGATTCTGCAGAGTGGTGTCCTGTTGGAAATAGTTCGGATCGCCGGCGTTCTTCGTCGTGCAATTGTTCACCATGTCGATGGTGATGTAACCGCGCGCGACGTTATCGCTGTGATCGAGTCCGGCGCACTGGGTGGGACCAGCGTGCCCGGTCAGCAGCGCGGTCAAATTGCTGATTTGTAGCGCCGTGAGCGGCGCCGGCGGAAGCTGGCCGGTGCAACTGGCGAAGTTGATATCTTGCGACTTGGAGCCCTTCGGGCTGATTGTGTCGCCGTTGTCCTGTCCGGCGCTGGCGGTTCGCGGCAGAGTGCCTGCCAGCACAGTCCGCATATTCACCGTCTCGACGTCGTAGCCCGTCAAGTAGATATTGAAGTTGAATACCGGAACCCCCAGATCGCTCCAAACGGTGACGTGGGCCAGGACCGCGGTGGCGACGTTGTTGTTGAGGCTGGGTGGTCCGCCGTTAACGGTGATGGAATCCAGGCGTCCGCCCTTGTCGACGGTAAATATCGTATTCCTTCCGTTCGGGTTCCCGAGATCGACTTCGAAATACGGTATGAGCAGCGTCGAGCCGGAAGTTTCGCTGATAGCGGTAAACGGAAGTGGCGTGATCGGTGTAGTTACGATTTGCGCGCCAGCCGATCCCGCGAGAAGCACAACCGCGATGCACAGAGTGGCCGGCCACTGTGCTTTCTTTAGGAGTTCCATATTCATGTACGATTCCTTTCCTTTCGCCAGGGACTGCTAGAGCGTCTCGACTAGTCGAAACCGAGACAAGTTGAGATTGTATCCACACGCGAGTGCGATTGCAAGCATAGTCCTGGACACACCTGTGTTTTCTCACACAAGATGAGTCTGAAGACGAGATTTGTATACGGACCGCAGCCCGGAAAAGTCTAACCGAGCCGCGACCGTCGGAAGCGGTCAGCGATCCAAACTACGGGTTCGCACCCTTGGCGAGCGCGCTCGTTATCGGCTCAAGCAGCGACAACACGAAGTTAGCTTCGCCCTTCATCGGGATGAATTGATACTTTTCGTGCACGCCCGTGGATGGAACCGAATTGGGACCGGTGTGGGACGTGATAATGCCTTCCGTCGCAAATGCTTTGTGATCGGAGAGACTCGCAAGGGTGATCGCCGGAACCAGAATGCTGAATGACGTCGAGCCGGTGTCGATCGTCAGGTGAGTCGTGACGCTGACCAAGGCGCCGATTTCGGTGTCAACAGTCCGGATCTGTGAACCCGAAAAATGTCTGATCGGGCCCGGTCCCTGGGTAAGATTGAAAATTGGCTGACCGATGAAACTGGAAGTCTCATAATCGACCTTCGTTTTGCCGTCATTACTTTGCAACACGTATCGATTCGGTTTAATGTTCGCCATAATGTGGACTCCTTTCTCATGACTGAACGTCCAATATTGTACCGCCTCACATGCCGCACAAGTCAACCGGCAAAATGCGGCGGCGGTCGTGGGTTTGGACCGGTTACCGTGTTGTGGGACGGACGCCCGCGTCCGCAGCCGGCCCCTACACGCCCCCTGGCCGGCCATTCGGATCTGGTTAAAATCTCAACAAGCCGGGCGAGGCGCCCGGCGCGGGTCAGGGGACCCGCCCCACCGATTCTATACAGAAAACATAACGCGGAGAAACTGCGAGGGCGTCGCGTATTGGTGACCGGAGGGACCGGGTTCATCGGCGGCAGACTTATCGAGAAGCTGGTCCTGGAACAAGGGGCGGAAGTGCGGGTTCTGGTCCGCGAGTTTGCCCGGGCAAGCAAGAT
>DATDHK010000500.1:0-17353 GCA_036521635.1 Bryobacteraceae bacterium
ATGAAGTTGTGCCGGCCCACCAGCATGCGCGCGGCGCGGCTCATGGCGGAAATATTCAGCGCGTCTCTCACCCACCAGACGTGCTTCTTGGCGAAGGCAGTCCGCCGCGTGGAAATCTGGTAGACGTAGGTTCGCGTCAGCGCATCGTGCCGGGCGTGGAACGAATTGTCCGTTTCGGAAACATCGAGGATACAAACGTCCGCTGGCAAGCGTTCATTCAGTGCGCGCAGAATGGCTTCGGGCGGAGGGAAGCGGCGTTTCGATTCAGGCTTGGTCCGCGCGCGCAGGTGCGCAACTTGAGCCCGCGCGTGCACTCCCGCGTCGGTTCGTCCCGCCGCCTGAATTTCCACTTCGGCGCCGAGAAAATCCTCCGCCGCCTTGCGAAGCTGGCCGCCCACGGTGCGGGCGTTGTTCTGCTCCTGCCAGCCGCTGTATTTGGCGCCGTCGTATTCGAGCGTGAGCTTCCAGGTTTTCAATTCCCAAGTGTAGCCGGTCATCCGCTAGGATGGATGTTAACCATGTTCAAGGAATTTAAAGAATTCATAGCGCGCGGCAACGTTGTCGATCTGGCCGTCGGAATCGTCATCGGCGCCGCGTTTGGAAAGATCGTTACGTCGTTTGTAAGCGATATCCTGATGCCGCCCGTGGGGCTCGTGCTCGGCAAAGTCGATTTCAGCAATCTCTTCATCGACCTGTCGGACACACATCATCCTACGCTCGCAGCCGCGAAGGCCGCGGGCGCCGCGACCATCAACTATGGATTGTTTCTCAACACCATCATCGACTTCGTGATCGTGGCGTTCGCGATTTTTCTGGTGGTCAAGCAGGTCAACAAAATGCGAGCACAGCCCGCGCCGCCGGCCCCCAGCACGAAAGAATGTCCATTCTGTTTCATGAACATTCCGATTCCGGCCAAGCGCTGCCCGAATTGCACATCCGAGCTGCCTTAGCCGCCACTACTCTTCTTTCGCGGCTGCGCGGCGGGCCGCTTCGATCCGCGCCTCGGCGTGCTGCACGGCGATCAGCGCCGCGGCAATGTCCATGCTCAGCGCCGGATTGACCATGGCCTCCTGCGCCTCCTTGAGATCCTTTTCGGCTTGGGCGACATCGATCTCGTGCGCCTTTTCTCCAACGTCGGTCAACACGCGCACCACGTTGTTGTTGATCTCCAGGAACCCGCCGCGAATCGCCAGGCTGAAACGATGATCGTTGGGCGTAGTGTACGTCAAGGCGCCGATTCCAAGCTCCGATAGCAGCGGCGCATGGTCCGGCAGCACACCGATGTAACCGTCCTTGGCGGGAATTTGGGCGCGAATAGCTTTCTCGCGCGCCAGCAGCCGCTCGGGCGTTGCAATCTCGATGTCGAATACGTCGGCCACGCTTTACGCCCCGCCTTGCGTCCGAAGTTCTTCCGCTTTTTTCTTGACGTCTTCGATGTCGCCCTGCATGTAAAAAGCCTGCTCGGGAAGATCGTCGTGTTTTCCGTCCACCACTTCCTTGAAGCTCCGCACCGTATCGGCCAGCGTTACATACTTTCCCTTGAAACCGGTGAATTGTTCGGCCACATGGAAAGGCTGCGAGAGGAATCGCTGTATCTTTCGGGCGCGCGCCACAATCTGTTTGTCGTCGTCGGAAAGCTCGTCGATACCGAGAATCGCGATGATGTCCTGCAAATCTTTGTAGCGCTGTAGCACCTGCTTCACCTGCTGCGCCACGGCGTAGTGCTCCTCGCCTACGATGCGCGGATCGAGAATTCGCGACGTGGACGCCAGCGGGTCCACCGCCGGATAAATTCCCTGTTCCACCAGGCTGCGCGTGAGGTTGGTAGTTGCATCCAGGTGCGCGAACGTGGTGGCGGGCGCGGGGTCGGTGTAGTCGTCGGCGGGCACGTAGATTGCCTGCACGGATGTGATGGAGCCTTTCTTGGTGGACGTGATGCGCTCCTGCAGCTCGCCCATTTCAGTGGCAAGGTTGGGCTGATATCCCACCGCCGATGGCATGCGTCCCAGCAGCGCCGATACTTCCGACCCCGCTTGTGTAAAGCGGAAAATGTTGTCGATGAACAGCAGCACGTCCTGCCCTTCTTCATCGCGGAAGAATTCAGCGACGGTAAGGCCGGTGAGACCCACGCGCAAACGCGCCCCGGGCGGCTCAGTCATCTGCCCATAGATCAACGCGACCTTCGACTTTGTGTAATCCTTCGGATCGAGCACGCCCGATTCCTGCATCTCGAGCCACAGATCGTTGCCCTCGCGCGTGCGCTCGCCGACGCCCGAAAATACCGACACGCCGCCATGCTTCAGCGCGATGTTATTGATCAGCTCCATGATGACGACCGTCTTGCCGACGCCCGCTCCACCGAACAATCCGATTTTTCCGCCGCGAAGATAGGGCTCCAACAGGTCGATAACTTTGATGCCGGTCTCGAACATCTGAAGCTCTGTGGCTTGCTCATCAAACGCAGGCGCCGCGCGATGAATCGGCCATTTCTGGGCCGTCTTCACCGGACCCATGTTGTCCACCGGCTCGCCGATGACATTCAGCACACGCCCCAGCGTCTGGTTGCCAACGGGCACCAGGATGGGATGCCCCAAGCTCCTGGCTTTCATGCCGCGCACCATGCCGTCGGTTGGCTGCAGAGCGATGGTTCGCACGCGGCCCTCACCGATGTGTTGCGCAACTTCCACCATCACGTCGATCGGTGTGGGCACGGTGAAACCTTCACTCGTAATGTGTACCGCGGTGTTGATGACCGGAATCTGCGCTTCGGGAAACTGAATGTCGACGGCAGGTCCGGCCACCTGAATCACTTTGCCTTCGGTCACTGTTGTCGTTGCCATAAAACCTTTCAAAGGCACAGCTTGCTTAATCCAAAGCCGCTGCGCCGCTCACAATTTCGATAATCTCTCTGGTGATGCTGGCCTGCCGCACGCGATTCATCTTCAACGTCAATGCGTCGATCACGTCGGCGGCGTTCGAGCTGGCCGATTCCATCGCGGTCATCCGCGCCGCATGTTCCGCCGCTGCCGATTCCAACAACGCGCGCAGAATCTGCGACTCGATGTACCGGGGCAACAGCACGGCCAGTAACTCGGCGGGCGGTTGCTCGTAAATGTAATCGATCTGTTCCTGTTTCTCCGGAAGCTCGATGGGAAGAATGCGGTTCAGCACAAGCTGCGACGCCATCATGCTTTTGAAGTTGTTGCCCACCAGGTAGACGGAATCGATCTCGGCCTTCTTGTAGCGCTCGATGACTTTCTGCGAAATGTCGAGCGCGTCTTCATAGCGAACCACTTTTTGGAAAATCCCGGCGTATTCGCCGCTTATGTTCCGCGAACGCTTCTTGAAAAAATCGCGCGACTTGCGCCCGATCAGCTCCAGTTGAACTTCGACATCTTTGTGGTCCTGGATAAACTTCAGCGCCGCCTTGATTACGTTGGAATTGAATGCGCCTGCCAACCCACGGTCGGCTGTGATCACCAGCAACTGAATGCGTTTCTCCGGCCGCACCACCAACAGGTCGATGGTTTCGCCATCGTGCTGCTCGCTCGCCGCCTGCGCCACGTTCGCCAGCATGCGCTGGATGATCTGCGCATAAGGACGCGCCGACAGCACACGATCTTGCGCACGGCGCAACTTCGCCGCCGAGACCACTTTCATGGCCTTGGTGATCTGCCGCGTGTTTTTGACCGAGCGAATTCGCCGGCGTAAATCGATCAGGCTGGGCATTCAGTCTAGACCTTGGCTGCTCCCGAGGCGCGCTGGGCCACGAAGCGGGTCTTGAATTCTTTGAGAATGGCGGTCAACTCGTTTTTCATCTGGTCGTCCAGCGTCTTCTTCTCGCGAATATTCTGGAGCAGCGTTCCGTGCGCGGAATCCATGAAGCGATACAACTCCGCCTCGAATGCGCGGCACTGCTCGGCCGGAAGATCGTCGAGCATTCCGGTGGTGCCCGCGTAAATAATCAGAATTTGCTTTTCCACCGGCAAAGGCGAATATTGGGCTTGCTTCAAAACTTCCACCAGCCGCGAGCCGCGCGTCAACTGCTGCTGCGAGGATTTGTCGAGTTCGGACCCGAACAAGGCGAAGGCGGCGAGATCGCGATACTGCGCGAGGTCGAGACGCAGCGAACCGGCCACCTGGCGCATAGCTTTGACCTGCGCGCTGCCGCCCACGCGGCTGACCGAAAGGCCGACGTCGATCGCGGGACGAATATTGGAATTGAACAGATCGGCCAGCAGAAAGATCTGGCCGTCGGTGATGGAAATCACGTTGGTTGGAATGTACGCGGAAATGTCGCCTGCTTGCGTTTCAATGATAGGAAGCGCCGTGAGCGATCCGCCTCCTTTAGCAGCGTTCATCTTGGCCGCGCGCTCCAAAAGCCGGCTGTGCAAATAGAACACGTCGCCGGGATATGCTTCGCGCCCCGGCGGACGTCGCAGCAGCAGCGAAATTTCACGATACGCCGCGGCGTGCTTGGAAAGATCGTCGTAGATGCAGAGCGCGTGCCTTCCCGTGTCGCGGAAATATTCGCCCATGCAGCAGCCCGCGTAAGGGCCGATGTATTGCATCGGTGCGGGATCGGAAGCCGTCGCCGCCACCACGATGGTGAACTCCATGGCGCCGGCGTCTTCCAACACCTTCACCACTTGCGCCACGGTTGACCGCTTCTGCCCGATCGCGACGTAAATGCAAATCACGTCGCCGCCTTTTTGATTGATGATAGTGTCGATGGCAACCGCGGTTTTGCCCGTCTGCCGGTCGCCGATAATCAGCTCACGCTGGCCGCGCCCGATGGGAATCATCGAGTCGATGGCCTTGATTCCGGTTTGCAGCGGCTCTTTCACAGGGCTTCGGTCGACGACGCCGGGCGCGATGGTTTCGATGTTGCGCGTCTGGTTAGTGACGATGGGACCTTTGCCGTCGATGGGCTGGCCGAGCGCGTTCACCACGCGCCCGATCATCGCTTCACCCACTGGCACCGACATGATGCGGCCCGTGCGCCGCACTTCGTCGCCTTCCTTGATCTCCTGATATTCGCCGAGCAGCACCGTTCCCACCTGGTCTTCTTCCAGGTTGAGCGCGATTCCCGTGACGCCGTGCGGAAACTCCACCATCTCGCCGGCCATCACGTTTTCCAGGCCGTAAATGCGCGCGATACCGTCGCCCACCGAAATCACCGAGCCGGTCTCCGAAACATTTACCGCTTTTTCGTAGTGCTCAATTTCACCGCGCAGTACGCGCGCGATTTCATCAGCTTGGATTTGAGCCATTTTTCATCCCCATTCCCTATTCCGCGGAGTGCCCCGTCAACTGCTTGCGCAACTGTTGAAGCTCGCCGCGCAGCGACCCGTCATACACAGTGGATCCGATGCGCGCCACCACGCCGCCCAGCAATTCGGGATCTACCGCAAAGCGCAGACGCATCCGCTTGCCCGTCAAATTCGATAATTCCGATTCCAGTCCGGCGCTGCGCTGCTTATCGAGAGGCGCGGCGGAAGTAACTTCGGCGCGCACAAACCCCATGCGCTCGTCCAACAGCAATTCGAACGCTTCGCGAATCTCATCCAGAATCGCGATACGGCGGTGGTCGATGATCACGTAAATAAAATTACGGATCAGGTGCGACGTCGCCGTCGAGTCCAGCAGCTTGCCGATTACGGCGCGCTTACGCGAATTCTGAATAGCGGGCGTCATCAGCGCGTTGCGCAGCTCGGCGGAATCCGCCACCATTTTCGCAGCGGCGCGAAGTTGTGCGACGGCGTCTTCCGGCTTCAGCGCGGACCCGACCGACATCACGACATCCACCAGCGCGCTGGCATAACGATTCGCTACCGCGGAAGCCATGCCCTACTGCCTCGCCGCGTTCCGCGTTACCTGGTAACGCAGGTCCTGGAGGAATCCGTCCACCAGACCATCTTGCGTGTCTTGCGTCAATCGCGAGCGAAGCCGCTGTTCGGCAAGATCCAGCGCGAGCTGCGCGGAATATTTTCTCAGATCGTCGCGGCCCGCGCGCGCAATCAAAGCGATTTCCTGCATGGATTGGTCTTGAATCTTTTTGAGGCGCAATTCCGTCTCGCGGCTGATGCGCTCGCTCTCGGCGGACATCTCGGCTTTGCCGTTGCGTCGAAGTTCGGCAATGTCATTTTCCAGCGCCGCGAACCGCGCTTCGATTTCCGTCGCGCGCGTCTGCGCGTCCCGCACTGCGGTGGCCGCCTCGAACATCGCTTGCCCGATTGATCGCGATCGTTCCTTAAAAAGCCCGGGCGCCACTTTGCCGATTATCAAACCCAACCCGATGGCCAGAATCCCGAAGTTCGCCCACTTCCACCAAATCCACGGATCGCCTTGCTCAACTTCGTGTTCCGCTGACCGCGGGGCCTCTTGCGGCAGCGCGTAAGAAGCGAAGGCCAGACCTAGCGTGATTGTGAGAATCGCGCGGCGCATCAGGACGTCTTCCTTTGCAGCAGCGACTGCGTGATCTGTTCGGCGAGACTATCGGTAGTGGCCGCCAGGTCGCGCTTTGCGGCAGCGGCTTCGGCATCGAGCTCGGCCTTCGCCTGTTGGATCGTCTCGCGCGACTGCAGCCGCGCCGCTTCCAGACTCGCGGATTGTTCCGCGGTCCAGCGCCTGCGCGCTTCTTCCTGCTCCTGATAAATTTCTTCGCGCGCCTTGCGCAATTCAGCTTCAATGGCCGCAGCCTTCGACGTTGCCTTCGCCAAAATCACCTCGGCGGATTCCCGCGCACCCTCGGTGGCTTCGCGCCGCTTCGCCAGTATCTTCCGCAGCGGACCGAAAAACATCCATCTCAGATAAATGTGAACCACCAGCAACAGGCAAATGGTTGGTATGGCCTTTAGCAGTAATCCGCCCAGATCTCGTAAGGTTTGATCCATGAATTTTTAGCAGGGAAACTTACTGAATTTCGAGAAGCGCGCAAATCTCGCCAGCGCGCCGCAACTGCTATCCCGAAACCGTTACCGTAGCATAGTCGATGCTACAAGTTCAAGGGAAAACGCATAGTTTTTTTGCGTGTTTAGAACGGAGAAAGACGCCGCTTTCCCCCTCTTAGTAGAATACTCTTAAAAGCACAAGGAGCACACTATGGCTGAAAAACTTCCGCAGACCTATGCGACCCACGCCCGCTGGCATCCACCCTTTCACTTCTTTCTGATGCCGTGCGCGCTTGCGATTCTGATCATGTCGATCGTGAACGTGGTGAAACACTACGACGTTCTGGAGGCATGGATTCTTTTGGTATTGGGAGTCATGCTGCCGGTGGCCGTGCTCCTGATCAGGATCAATCCGCTCAAAGCGCAGGATCGCCTCATTCGCCTGGAAGAGCGGCTGCGTTTGGAATCGATTCTCAACGATGCGCTGAGGTCACGAATCGGCGAGCTGAAGGAATCTCAACTGGTTGCGCTTCGCTTCGCGTGCGACGCCGAAATTCCGGGCCTGGTTGAAAAAGCGCTCAAAGGAAATATGCCGGCCAAAGACATCAAGAAGGCCATCGTCACCTGGCGCGCGGATACTTTCAGGGTGTGACTTTATAAACCTTGCCGGCCTTCATCACGAAGGTGACTCGCTCCAGCACGCTGATGTCTTGCAGCGGATCGCCCGTTACCGCGACGATGTCGGCAAGCTTGCCAGCATCGATCGAGCCGATTTCGTTTTGCTGATCGAGCAGCGACGCGGCAACAATGGTGGCCGATTGGATGGCTTGCATGGGCGTCATCCCGTACCGCACCATGTACGTGAATTCCTTGGCTTGATTGTCCGACCAGGCGAAGCCGCCCGCGTCCGTGCCGAAGCTGATCTTCACTCCTTTTTGAACCGCGCGGTGAAACGCTTTCTCCACCAGCTTGGCCATGTCCAGCCAGATCGGCGCGCCCGCGTCCGCCCGTCCTTGCGCGACATAAACGCCGACGTAAATGGTGGGACACCAGTAGACGCCGCGCTGGATCATGCGGTCCATCAGCTCGTCGTCCAGTCCGTCGCCGTGCTCGATTGTGTCGGCGCCCGCGCGCAAAGCGGAATCGATTCCCTCGCGTCCCATGGCGTGCGCCGCCACCTTGTGACCAATGCGATGCGTCTCATCCACGAGCGCCTTGGCCTCTTCATCGGTGAAGTTCACCATCGAGTGCAGCGCGCCGTCTTTCATGAAATAACGCCGGTCGGAATAATATTTGATCCAGTCCGCGCCGTATTTCACCTGCTCGCGAACCGCGCGGCGAATGTTATCGGGGCCATCGACAATCTGCACGCCCTCCGGCGCCTTCAGTTCCCAGGAATAACCGAGTAGCGGATACATGCCGGTGGGCGCCATGGCGCGAGTGGCGACGAACATCCGTGGACCTGGAATCACGCTCTTTTGGATGGCCGTCTTGATGTCGACGTCGGCGTACATTGCTCCTTCAGTCTCAAGATCGCGCATGGTCGTGAATCCGTTCATGAGCGCAGTGCGAGCGGCGGCAGTGGCGCCAATCGCGCGGTAGGCGATGGATTGCTTGAGCAACTGATCGTCGTAATCGGATGCGGTGATGTCGCCGTTCAGCAAGAGGTGAGTATGATTGTCGATCATGCCGGGCAGCACGGTTGCATTGCTGAGATCGATAATCTTCGCGCCGGGCGGAGCGTGAACGTTCGCGCCAATTTCGCGGATGCGATCGTTCTCAATCAGGATGCTCTGTTGATTCAGTACACGGCCGGCGCGCACGTCGATCAGCCGGCCGGCCTGGATAACCGTGCTGGAAGACTTCGGCGGCTGGGCAGTCGCGGCAATTACGACGGCGGCCATCAGAAAAACTCGGACGATAGTCATGGTTCCGTTATTCTACATTGGAGGCTATGAACAAGCGAGAACTCCGGCGCGCTCGCATTCAAAAAAAGCGCACGGCCGCGCCGGAACAGCCGGCTGGGAAACCCGTGCCCACGCCGGCGTCACGGAGAACATTCATTCCCGTTTGGTGCCTGCTTGCGGCCGCTTGGGGGGCGGTATCGGCGTGGCTCTATCGCGACTGGATGAACCCCGACGGCGTCAGTTACATGGACCTCGCCGATAATGCGCTGCAAAGCGGTCCGCTGGCGCTGGTGAATGCGCATTGGAGCCCGCTGTATCCGGCCCTGATCGCCTTTTGGAAATGGCTATTCCATCCCACCGCGGCGCAGGAGTTTGCCTACGTACATGCGCTGAATGGCGTGATCTACACCGCGGCCGCCGTCTGCTTTGGATTCCTCGTCCATGAGTTCCTGCTGCTACGATCGTCACCCGGGGAGAATTGGGTTCGAAAAAACATCTTCACCGCGTTCGGATTTTCGCTTTTCTTTCTCTACATGAACGCCGACATCACGCCCTTCGCCGTCACGCCCGACCTGCTGCTGGCTTGTACCGTTTTTGCGGCGGTGGGTTCGTTTTGTCAAATCATGAGAGACCGTGAAAGGTGGACGCCCTATGTGGCGCTCGGTTGCGTGCTGGCGCTGGGTTACTATGCCAAATCGGTCATGTTGGTGGTGGGTTCGTTTTTGCTGATTCTGTTGCTGGCGTCGCAACCCAAACATTTCAAACGCGTTTTGTTGGCCGGTGGGGTCATGTTGTTGCTGGCTGCTCCCCAGATTCTGCTGGTCAGCAAGCGGGTGGGGCGCCTCAGCATGGGAGAAACGGGCCGCTTGAATTACCTGTGGTGGGTGAACGGAATCCAGCCATTCGCGGGATGGACCGGCGGCGTCCACTCGCCTCGAACGATCTACGAAAATCCGCAGGTACTCGAATTCGCAACCCCAATTGCCGGCACTTATCCCCTCTGGTACGATCCCGCCTACTGGTATGAAGGAGCCAAAGCTCGATTTAATGCAGGCCAGCAAATTGTGGCGCTGCGGCGCAGCCTTCAGTTCTACATTGGGATTTTCAACGATCTGAAATACCCGCTCGCCGGCTTGGCGATACTCGCCGGGTTCGCACTTTGGCGGCGGAGTTGGCCCAATTGGGTTTACCTCTGGCTTCTCATATGGTCAATCGGGATTCTGTTTATGTACGCTCTCGAATTCACTGAATATCGTTATGCCGCGCCGTTCCTGATTGTGTTTTGGCTGGCTGCCTACTGGGCGGTGCTCAAGCGGGATGGTATGCCGGAATGGATCGTTTTGGTGGTGGTTGCCGGTTTGGTGCTGGTTCCCCGGGTAACAGAGGCAGCCTCGCAGTACCGGCTGCTTTCGGGCCCGCGCGGCGAGTCTGAGCACGTTGTCGCCGCGCGCAATCTTGAGGCAATGGGAATTCGAGCCGGTGACCAGATCGCAACCGTCGGCGCCCCATTTGTGGATTTCTACGCTCGAATCGCGCGCCTGCGCGTGGTCGCGCAGATCTCGGATGGAGCTGCGTTTTGGAAATTGCCACGGCCGCAGGTGGAAGCAATCGAGAGCGCGCTAGCCACGGCCGGCGCAAGAGTGCTGGTAGCCGGAGACAGACCCGCCGCATTTCAAGAGCGCAGTTGGCGTCAAATACCAGGAACGCGTTTCAGTTTTCTGAGATTGAACCCGTAATTTACTTTGCCGTCCAGAGTGAATACGAAGCCAGGTTCGCCATTCACATCGGCGAGTACCCAAAAAGTTCCTGCTCAAGGGGATGAAAACGTACGGTCAAGAAATCTAGTATGGTGTTGACATGTTCGATCTGATCGAACAGGCGATTCGTTCCGGCGGGCCCGAGGCTGGATTGAGTCTGCTGGTTCAGAAGCTCGAAGAAGAGAAGAATTATCCGCTGCTGTTCGAGGCGCGGATGATGCAGAAGCGTCACGCGCTTGGGTTGCCGCTATTGCAGATGGACGTGCCTGAAGATAAGCGCGCGGCTTATGAACAGGCTTTCAGCGACGCGGCGCGGGAGACCGGGTCGTTATTTCTTGCCGGCGGCGAGATTTCAAGGGCATGGCCGTATTTTCGGGCGATCGGGGATGGCGCGCCGGTGGCCGCGGCGATCGAGAAGCTCGACGCACAACACCAAGAGCTGGATCGCATTATCGAGATTGCGCTGGAGGAACGCGTTAACCCGCGCAAAGGGTTCGAGTTGATGCTGGCGCATTACGGGATCTGCCGCGCGATTACTTATTTCGAGCAGTATCCCGATCCGAAGAGCCGCGAAGAATGTATCGCGCTGCTGGTCCGCACGCTGCACCATGAATTGGTGGAGAATCTGGGGCGCGCCATTGCGCAGCGCGAGGGAAATGCGCCGGACACCCAAAATATTCCCGCGCTCATCGCCGGACGCGGCTGGCTTTTCGGCGATATGGACTATTACGCCGACACGTCGCATGTTATCTCCGTAATTCGCTTCGGGTTGGACCTGCAAGACCCGGAAACGCTGCGGCTGGCGCTGGAGATCTGCGAATACGGCGGCCATCTTTCGCCTCAATTCAAATACCGCGTCGATCCGCCTTTCGAAAATGTGTACCCGGATCACGCACTGTATATCCACGCGCTGCTAGGCGAAAATGTAGACGCGGCTATCGATCATTTTCGAGCCGGTCCGCCACAAGTGCACGTGGCTTTGCTGGTCCGGCTGAAGCGTTACCGGGAGGCCATCGAGTTTTCGATCGAGCATCTGAGCGAAGTTCCGCCGGATCAATTGGCTTGTCCTTCCGTGCTTCAGCTTTGCCAATTGGCTGGGGATTATGATTTGTTAAGGAAGCTGGCGCGGGATCGTGGCGATCTGTTAAGCTTTGTTGCTGCGAATTTTAGGCCCTAAAGCTTGTGAGGTCCGTCTATAGGAGTTGAGGAATTTGGGTGCTGACCAAAGGCCGATTTTCAATCGGCGGCAGGTTACCAACCTGCCCCACAAGGGACGGATGAATTTATGAAATATCTATGTGGTTTTCTGCTGTGTGTTTCGCTGGCCGGGCAGGCGCCGCCGACTCGTCCAACGCAGCCGTCCATGAATGCTCCGGCGCCCAGCATTAAGCCGGAAGACAAGTGCGTGATCGAAGGCGCCGTGGTCAGCGCCACCACCGGCGAGCCGCTGAAGAAGGCCCATGTGTCACTGCGGTCCCTTGGCCAACAAAACGGGGCGGCGTATGGAACCACGACCGATGGGGCCGGCCACTTCCTGCTGGACGATGTCGATCCGGGGCGCTACAGCTTTTCGGCTTCGCGCAACTTGTATGTTTCGCAGCAATACTCGCCGCAGGGCACGAAGCGAGGCACCACGCTGACTCTGGAAAAGGGGCAGAAACTCAAGGAAATCGTTTTCAAGCTGACGCCGCAAGGCGTGGTCGCCGGCCGGATTCTGGACGAAGACGGCGAACCGTTCGCGAACGTATCCATACAGTGCATGACGTTCGGCTACGCGCGCGGCAAACGGCAGCTCATGGGGCAAGAACAAACGAACACGAACGATTTGGGGGAATTCCGATTCCATGGCTTGCGGCCGGGAAAATACGTTTTGAGCGCTGCGTACCACTCGCCGGAAATGTTCACGGGCATTCAGGAACGCACGGTCGGGTCGGATCAGGCGGCGCCAGCGAGCGAGGAAGGGTATGCCGTCACTTATTTCCCCGGCACGACGACGCCCGACAGCGCGCAACAGCTCGATGTCACGCCCGGCGCGCAGATCTCGGGCCTTACCATGACGCTGGCGCGCGTCCGGACGGTGCGCGTGAAGGGTCATCTGAATATCGAAGTCGCGATGGGCAAGGGGCCGCGGCGGAACGTGAACGTGATGCTGATGCCGCGCGACAATCAAGCGTTCATGATGCCGAGGGCAATGGCGCGGGTGATCGACGCCCAAGGCAATTTCCAGATGCGGGGCGTGGCGCCCGGTTCGTACACCATCCGCGCGGACCTTATGGACAACGGCGCGCGATACAGCGCGCGCATGCCGCTCGAGGTGGGGAATTCGAATGTCGAGGGAATCGAATTGAACTTGCAGCTGCCGCTGGAGATTCAGGGGCGCCTGAAGATTGAGGAGAACGGCGATCTCAAGGGCGCCAACATTAACGTAATGCTGCGGCCGAAGATGAGTGGGGCGATGATGGGCGGCGGAGGCGGCGCGCAATTGAAAGACGACCTGTCGTTCAAGATCGGGAATCTCAGCGCGGATCCATACGATGTCAATGTCGGCGGATTGCCCGAGGGCTTTTACCTGAAATCCGTTCGGCTAGGCCAGCAGGATATCACCGAGACGGGCGCCGATCTCTCGCAGGGCGGTGCGGCGGGCGAGCTGACGATTGTCATCAATCCGAATGGGGGGCAGATTGAGGGAAGCGTGCAGAACGCGAAGGGCGACGTGGCCCCCGGCGCGATGGTGACGCTGATTCCGGATGCGAGCCATCAGTCGCTGACCTGGCTGTACAAGACCGCGAATACGGACCAGAACGGGCGCTTCACGGTGAAGGGCGTGCGTCCGGGCGAATACAAGATTTATGCGTGGGAAGAAGTGGAGCAAGGGGCGTATATGGACCCCGATTTCGTGAAGCCGCATGAGTCCGCCGGGGAAAAGGTGAGCGTTAAAGATAGCGGGCAGGCGACGGTGCAGTTGAAGGCTATACCGGCGGAGAATAGCGGGAATGAGAAGGCTGTTAAGTAAGGGCTAATGCTTTTGGGGTGGCTTAGAATGACGCGAACGAACCGACGAACCGAATTGCAAGGGACGCGATGTCACGCGCGTGGGTGAATCGAGGCTTGGGTTGTTCACAGAACATCACGCTTTCGCTTTTTTCACGTTGCACGGTTACCGGCAGTTGTGAAACGAGTCCGCGATCGCCGGACAAGGCCGGCAACAAGCGCTGCTGAGTCTGTACTATTGCGTAGCTCAATGCGGACGCGCGCCATCCCAGTTGTGGGGCAATTGAGAATCCGGATTTCCATCCATATGCGGGCGAGAAGGGTCGAGCCAGCGCCAGGACCGGCAGCAGCGGATGCTTGTTGCCGATTGCCAGGAGCGGAAGAATCGGGTGAGCGAATGCGAACATGCTGACGGATGCGGTGTAGGTCGAAAGTTCGAACAGGCCGGCTCCCCACGGCGGCAATCGCGAGCTGATGGAAGCTTGCAGCGGGCCCGCGAAACTGGCTGGGCCGACCGGTCCAGAAAGATTCCACGCGCCGCGTTTTCGCTCGATCAAGCGAACGGTTATGTCCGCGATACCGCTGGCTTCGTTGGTTTGGACCGCAACGTTTTTTTCGGTTACCGGCTCGAATAGATTGCCGCGGTTCAGCCGGCCGAGGCTCTTGCGCAGTTGCAATTCATCGAGCAACTGGCCTTCGTCCAGCAGGAAATTGCGGCGCAGGGTGGCGTCGCTGTGGCGATGATTGCCGATGAAATCGATTCGCCCGACGCGATAGGGCCGGCCGCGTTCGGTGGTGGCGATCAAATCCACGGTATGGTTGGCGTCGGCGGGCAGGACATGTAGTGTGGCCGTGAAGTCGAGAATGCCTTGACGTTGTGCTTCGCGGCGCGCAGACAGCAAGCCCGTACAGACGGATGCTGCCGCCGGAACGCGCACGTGATAGCGAGGTCCGGGCTGTACAAAGATTCGAATATGCGCGCCGTCGGGCTGTAATTCCGTGCCGTCAAGCCGCACGCTCGCATCGTAATAACCGTTCGACATGTACAGCGAACGCAGGCGAGCGAGGTCGGCGTCGATCGCTTCCTGACTGTAGGCGGGCAACAGACGCCAGTGGAATGTGCGCCGGATGTGGAGCGCGCTTAGTGCGCCGCTCAATTCGCGGGGAGCTAAGCCCGGGCCGCCGGAGAATTGAATTTCCCGCACGCGCACGCGTTCGCCGGGATTGACAGTGAGACGCAGATCGACAGTGCTGCCGGCGATTGGAAACAGATTGTAGTCGACGTGCGGGTCCACGTAGCCTCGTGCGATTAGTTGCTTGCGCGCTTCGACGACGACCGCGTGGGCGTGCGCTTCATCAATAGGTGCGCCTTCGGCGAGCGCCAATTGCAGCCCGGTGGTGGAAGGTTCAATCACCAATTTGCGCAAGCGGAGTCTCGGATTTTCGACCACATGAAAGACAATTGAGGTCTCTTCTCTTTCGACACGAATGTCGTCGAAGCGGCCGGTGTTCCAGAGACGGTGCAGGTCCTGTTGGATGGCGGCCGCGTCGTAGGGATGGCCCACCTGTGTTGCGAAATCCACTTTGAGCTGGGTTCCGCGGAGAGTGACGGATTCTATGGAGGGCGCGCCGGATGTAGCCGCATCTTCAGCGAATATGGAGTTTGTGAAGAGCAGAGTGAGAGTGAGGAAGGCGCGCATTGATCGATTCATTGCATGCGGCGGTCCACTGTTTCGTGTGGGGCAGGTTGGCTAAAATAAGCGGTTGGCGTCGGCGTAGGGGATTGTGCCGTCGGTCATCGCGGAGTACGTGCCCTGCTCCCGCAATTCCTTGGCGATCCGTTGCATCAGGCCCATCGCGGCGCGCGTCGGACCGGAACCGACGCTCACGCGCCGTACGCCCAATCGCTCCAGTTCGGCGACCGGCGGCGATCCAAGTGTCGCCAGAATATTTAGCGGACCGTTCACCGCGCGCGCCAACTTGGCAATTGTCTCCGCGTCGCGAACACCGGGCGCAAACAAGCAGTCCGCGCCCGTGTTCCGGTAAGCGTTGAGGCGCTCGACAGTTCGCTCGAAGCGAGTGGCCGGTTCGCCGATGCCCAGCAAATAAATATCGGTTCGGGCATTGATCACCAGACCGGTTTTCGATCGGATGCGTTCGATGATTTGAGCCTGCGTTTTCAAATCCACCAAAGAGCTTTCGTCATCGCCGGTAACATCCTCGAGATTCATTCCAACCGCGCCGGCCTCAACCAGCGCATCGGCGGTAGCGACCGGGTCGCCGTACCCCGCCTCCACATCCGCGGTGACGGGAATCGACAACGCCCCCGCGATTCGCTTCACCACGCCAATCATCTCGCCGCGGCTTATCCGCTGCCCATCCGGATAACCCAGCGAAAATGCGACGCCGGCGCTGGATGTTCCAACCGCGGGAAAACCGGCGTTCTCGAAAATGCGCGCGCCGGCGACATCGGAGGCGTTGGGCAGCACTAGAATTCGCGGCCCTTGGTGCAGTTTTCGAAAGAGAGCTACTTTCTCGCCGTGCGTCATTCCTACGTTCCCGGCGCAAACCGGCGGAAGAAGCTATCGGGCTTCCACTGCGGCCGGCCATCCGCATTGGCCACGCGCTCCGCCAGGTTCAAAATGATCTGGTTGAACTGCGCCGCGGCGGTCTTGTCCACCGGCTGTTTCAAATCGTCGGATGGCGCGTGATAGCGCTCCTTCAGCCAATTCTTGTGGAGCTTTTCTTCGGCGGATCCCGGCAGGTAGCCGAATTTGAACGCCAGCGCCGGGATACCTTTGCGGATAAAGCTGTACTGATCGCTGCGAATAAAAAGATTCCGCTGCGGCTCTTTGTCGGCCTGCAATTCGATGCCGGCTTGAGCGGCCACTGCGCGAATGTCGTCGCCGAGCGAGGATTCCGCGAGGCCCTGCACTTCGATGTAGTGCAACGAATGCAGCGGCAAGAACATGTCGAGATTGATGTCCGCCACGATATTCTTCTCGTTGACGGTGGGATGCGCGGCGTAGTAGCGCGAGCCCTGCAATCCTTTTTCTTCGCCCGTGACCGCGAGAAAAATAACCGAACGCCGCAGCTTGGCGCCCGATTGGTGGATCAGGCGGGCGATTTCCAAAATCGACGCGATGCCGGATGCGTCGTCCATGGCGCCGTTGTAAATCGAATCGCCGTCGATCGGCATTCCCACGCCGATGTGATCCAGGTGCGCCGTGAGTACAACGTACTCATTCTTCAATTTCGGATCGGCGCCGGGCAGTAACCCCGCGACATTCTGCGATTCCACCTGCGACTTTTTCAACTGGACATGAACTTTAATGGCGGCAGCCAGAGGAAAGTGTGGCAAGGGCTTTTCACCATCGGCAGCAGCGAGAATCTCCGCGATAGTGTGGTCCGTGCCTATGAAAAAACGGTCGGCACGTTCCGGATTGATGTTGATGGATACGCGCAGGCCCTTGCTTTCGTCCAGCGAAGGATCGGCCGGGCTCATCGACGGCATCAACCTCGCCAGCCGCGAGCGCGACCAGGGAATGTCCATCGCCTTCGGATTCTGGATGGTCGCAATGCCGATTGCGCCCGCGGCCTTCAGATATTTCCAACGCTCGCCGGCGGACGAATAGTGCGCCTTGAGAGGTCCTGGAATGGATGCAGGTCCGCCGGATAGAAAGACAACGATCTTGCCCTTGACGTCCAGCCCGGCGAGATCGTCGTAATTCTTCTCGGGAACTTTCAATCCGAAACCCGCGAACACAGCTTGCGCTTGCGTGTCTTCTTGAATATCGCCCCGAAG
>DATDHK010000501.1:0-4455 GCA_036521635.1 Bryobacteraceae bacterium
GTCGGTAGAGCTGTTGCCGTCATTATTTGGATCGCTGCTCACGGTTGCGGTCAGGGGCCGCCCGCTCTGCACCTGGCTGATTGTAGATAGTTGATATCCGCTGAACAGCGCCCGCGCGACCGCATTCTGAACCGAATGCCCGAAGTTGATGTCCCATGTTCCGGAGAAAACAAAACGGTGCGTGATGTCGGAATTCCCGCGGCCGCGATCGAGATTTGGAATGGTCGAATATTGCACCTGTTTCGCATCGTCGGTGCCCACCACCACTTGCGTTTGATCGGGCCTGCTGTCGATGACCTTCGAGAACGTGTAGGACGTTTGCACCGAAACGCTGCGCGAAAGTCGCTTGGTGAGCTGGATAAATCCGCTGTGGTAGATGGAATCCGCGCCGCTGTCGAACACGCTGATGCGCCCGAAAGCGGTATCGGCGCGCGCGGGCCCGCCGGTTCCGGGATAGCGCAGGAACGTCACCGGCTGGCCATCCAAAGTGCCTGCGGTGGCCGCGGGCGGGAACAGGTTGACGTCGTGAGTCCGGGTGAGATGCTCGCCCCTCACGCCCAGGTAGCCCACCGTAACGCTGTAGTCGCGGCCAAGCTGGAACTCCGTGTTCAAGCTCCACTGATGAGTCAGCGGCTGAACGTAATTATTCGCGAAGACATAAATGTCGGGCGTGCGGTTCAACGCCGGCGGCGCCGCGAGCACGTTCGGATACACGGGAATTCCGCCCGTTGCCGCGTTCAGCGTGTAGGTCTGGACCTGAATTCCATTTTGCGTGAAT
Source organism: Bryobacteraceae bacterium (assembly GCA_036521635.1). Taxonomy (GTDB): domain Bacteria; phylum Acidobacteriota; class Terriglobia; order Bryobacterales; family Bryobacteraceae; genus Palsa-89. Next base: position 779 of record DATDHK010000501.1, read on the forward strand.
GCCGTCCCGGTCAGGATGGAAGGAGTTCGGCCGTAATAAATTCCGTAACCGCCGCGCACCGCAATCGTGCCCTTCTGATTCACCTTGTAAGCGAAGCCGAAGCGCGGTGCGATGTTGTTGTGGTCGCGGTTGATCCGCGAAGTGTCGAGTCCCTGCGCGGCCAATCCGGGATCGGGATTTTTCACCGACGGATTCGCGTAGCTGAAAAGATCGTAGCGGATGCCGTAGTTGAGCGTCAGGCGCTCCGTGAGCCGCCAGCTATCCTGCGCGGACAGCGCATATTCGTTCACGTTCGGCTTGGAGAGCGGTCCCGCTGTTCCCGCTCCCGCGAAGGCCTGCGTGAACGTAACTGGATTGCGTGAGGCAAAGTCGGCATAACTGTTGAACGTGAACGATCCGCTGAAGTTGCCGGGAAAGAAATTGTCGATTTTCTGGAAATCCATATCGACGCCGAACTTCAGCGAATGCCGGCCGGTGACGTATCCAAAGCTCTCCACCCACTGATACGTTCGCGCATTAGTAAAACGAGGACTAAAGCTGTTGCGGCCGATCGACAACACGGTCACGCCGCTTTGCCGGATGACAGCCTCCGGCGTAGTTGCGTTCGATAATCCAGGTTCGTTGTCGCGAGTGAAAACGAATCGTGATTCCAATACGCCTCTCGATCCGGCCACGTAAGTATGGTTGGCGGCGATGTTGTCCGTGCTCACGTTGCTGTTGCCGGTGTGTTCGGCGGCGCTGGCGATGCCGGTATTTTCGAAATTCTGTCCGACGAAGCGATTGGCGTTGTAGCGCACGCTCAAGCGCTGATTGTTAGTGAGGTTGAAGTCCACCTTCGCCAGGTACACGTTGTTGTTCAACGCATTCGCGTAAGACGCGAGGAACGGCTGCAATTGCGCGAGCGCCTGTTGCGACAACGCATCCGACGGCGCGGCCACCTGCAAGATCACGGTGTTGGGCGTGGTGTTGCGCTGTCCGTCGTAATCGAAAAAGAAAAACACTTTGTTCCTCACCACAGGCCCGCCGATGTTGCCGCCAAACTGATTGAAGTGATACGCGCGCTTCGGGCGGAAAGGGATAGCCCGATTGTTCTCCCAGGAATTCGCGTTGAGCGCCTTGTCGCGATAAAACTCGAAAGCCGATCCGTGGAAATCGTTGCTGCCGCTCTTGGTGATGACATTGATGACGCCGCCGCCCGCGCGCCCCACTTCGGCGTTGTAGCCGTTGGTGCTGACCTGAAATTCCTGCACCGAATCCTGGCTGAAGCTATATGGATTACGTCCGGTGCCCGCGCGCCCGGTGGACTGCCCGAAGAACACGTTGTTGCTGTCCGCGCCATCCACCAGCACGCTGTTGGCGGTGCCGCGCTGCCCGCCAAAAGAAAGGTCGCCGGTGCGCGACGGATCGCGCAACACGCCGGGAGTGAGCACGGTGAAATCCAGAAAATTGCGGCCGTTGATGGGCAGATCGCTTACCTGTTTGGTGGTAACCGTGGTGCTGGTTTGCGATCGCGTAGTCTCCACCACCGGGACTTCGGCGGTCACGCTGACGCTCTCCTGCGCGGTGCCGATCTCGAGCGGAATATCCACGGTTGCCGCCGCGCCGACGGTCAGCGAAACCCCGGTGCGTTTGGAAACCTTGAAGCCATTTGCTTCAATCGTCAAGTCGTAGCTTCCAACCGGCAGCTGCTGAAAGTTGTACAGACCGGTTTGATCGGTGGTGGTGGTGCGCGTGAGACCAGTCGCCGGGTTGATAGCGGCGACTTTAGCGCTGGGCACCGCGGCGCCGCTGGAGTCGGTAACAGTTCCATTGAGGCTCGCTCCACCGATTTCGCCTTGAGCGAACGCGGCAGCGGCAGACAGACAAACACACATCAGGATTTGCAAAGCGAGTTTCAGCATATTGCTATTCTAGCGAACCCGGCGTCAATCCCTTATGACGATCCGTTGAACATCACGTGGGTCGCTTGAGTGCTACGTCGGCGGCCCGGGAAGATGGTACGATCACGATCCGAGAGGATATCTATGCGCCTCGCCACGAGCATTCGCGCGAAGTCCCGTTTTGTGATTGCGGAGCGTACTTGTTTCGTAATGATGCCATTGGGTCGGAATCCAATGATCGATATAAGACGTTGTACGTTCCGGCAATCCGTGACGCGGGGATGTCACCAAGTCGCGCCGACAGCCTCTTGCGGCCCTCGCCGATCCTGGAGGATATCTGGCAGGGAATCAAACAGTCGACGGTGCTGCTTGCCGACCTGCCAGATTGCAACGCCAACGTGTTCTATGAGCTCTCAGCTACGCGATCGGACATTGTAATCCCCAGTGCGACGCCCGATACTGGATAGCAGCATCTGGAAATACATGAATCGTAGCATTGCTGAAGCCGCGCGCATCCTCGGAGTGGATGGGCAGCAGGTGAAGACGTGGGCGTGGACCTACACGGATTACTTGAGCAGGGAAGCGAATCCGGGCAAGGGAAAGTCGCGTACGTTCACCGACTCGGATGTGCTGGCGCTGATGTACATATGCGACCGATCAGAATCAGGCGAGCCAGCGGACGAGATCCGTGCAAGCTTGGACCGTGAGGATCACTATGGTAATGACCACTACCGTGACCTGCTCTACACCCACACGCCAATTCTTCAGGAACCGCCGGACGACCTCGATGAGACATGGCGGCACGGAATACTCTTGATTGGCGTCGGTGTGGACGGGCACCTCACCCTCGCGCGGAACTACCGCGAATGTGCGGAGGCGATGCTGGAAGTCGCGCTCAAGAGCGGTGAACCGCGCGACTGGGGTTTTCCTGTTCTGTTTGCCTATCGGCACACACTTGAGTTGTACCTGAAGATCATCGGTGAGATCGATGACCACACGCACTCGCTAAGAGAATGCGTCCTTCTGGTTGAGAAGCGCCACGGCGGGCGACTGCCGTCGCGAGCACGGGCGTGGATCATCGAACTGGACGAGATCGACCCGAACGGCACGGCGTTCCGGTATGTGGATGAGGAGGCGGGAAAGGTGCTGCGTAACCTGGAGTACTGGGTAGACTTCATACAGTTCAAGTTTGCGATGACCGGCGTGTTTACGATGCTCGACACGGCTATCCTGAATGCTGCGGGCGACGGGAGAATTGAAACGCTACGCCTTTGAGTGATCCTCATGAAACCGATCACTTGGGCGTAAGTCGCCTTCCCGCCGGAAGCGCCTGCGAGAGACGACGTACATCGCCCGGCGGTAAAGCTGCCAGTGTGTTTAGGAACAGCGTGCCTCGCATCAACAAACCACTACACACCACATCCCCCTCCGAGTATATGCTAGAAGCATGCGGAAAACGATCCTCATCCTCACCTTCCTAGCCGCCGCATTTGGCGCACAGGCGGCTTCCATCCGTGCCCGCGGCGTGCCCAACGCCCCCATCATGCTGGAGGTCTACAGCGACTACGAATGTCCCCACTGCAAGCTCATGTATGAGAAGACCCTCGTCCCGCTAATGTTCGATTACGTGGACAAGGGCAAGGTCTATCTCATCCACCACGAATTTCCAATCACCCAACTTCATCCGCACGCGATGGAAGCAGCTTGTTACGCCCTCGCCGCGGATCGAGTGGGCAAGTACGAGCAGGCCGGCGAGATTCTGTTCCGCCAGCAAAACGTGTGGGCGGCCAACGGCAA
>DATDHK010000502.1:0-6402 GCA_036521635.1 Bryobacteraceae bacterium
AATTTGGTGGAGGCGGCGGGAGTCGAACCCGCGTCCGAAAAAGCCCGCCGTGAAAAGAACTACGTGCGTTTCCGGTTCATGATTGTCGGCCGCCGCCTGAGAACCGGCAAGAAAACGGCGGCTTAGCCCGATTGTCGTCAGCCTACGGCTCCGGACAGAAGCCTTCAGCCCAATCCCGCAAAATGACGCTCCTTGAATGCCGTGCAGGCCCGACATCCGGAGCGGCTACTTAATTAATTAAGCAGCGTATGCAAACTGCGTGTTGGCAGTTCAGTTTTTCCGATCGTTTTACGGGAGCTCGGAACCCGGCACGCCTTCCCACAACGATTCAATCCCGTCGAATCCGTTGCGCCCCCTTTCCATCGATATTATAACACTACCACCCAACGGCATCCCCGAAAACGAAGCCAATATCACTCAAAAAAGACTGAATAACTCCTTTTTTATCTAGCGATTGCCTTCAATTTACTAAGGTTAAAAATTCAGTGCGGACGGGCGTGATCTAGTGTACACTTCCTCTAACCGGGAGGTAACTTTAAGATCCCGATCAAAGAAAAGAGGAGAAGAGAACCATGCCAAAGAATACGAACGACGCCCAGAGCCGGCGCTCGCTGATCCAACTCGGCTTGCGCACCGCCGCGGTGGCCAGCCTGGCGGAAATCCTTCCGGCCCTCGCCTTCGCCGATTCGGTTCCGGTGGAGCGGGCGGCCGTATGTATCTATCTTATTGGAGGGAACGACAGCAACAACATGATCGTCCCCCTGGATTCAACCGCCTTTTCGTCATACGCGTCCGCGCGCCAGGGCCTGGCGGTCCCGCAGGCCGCTTTGCTGCCGGTGAATTCGTCGAAACAGAAGGGCAGCTTCGGCTTTCACCCGTTCCTGACCCAGTTGCGCGACCTGTACCAGCAAGGCTCGCTGGCGGTGCTCGCGAATACCGGCACGCTGAAGGCGCCCATTACCTCCGGCCAGGCGCGCGCCAGGCAGGGGCTGCCCGAGGGCCTCTTTCAGCACGAGACCGCGGCCTACACGGCCTATTTGCCCGATGCGTCCATGATGCCGCCGTGGGCGCCCGCCGTGCAGCCGCCCGACGATCATAATCCTGGAACGCAGGATTTTGTTCTGGGAGGCGTATCCATGATCTCGCCCCAGCGGCTGTTGATCAGCGGGCCAACCTTGTCGAATCCGGTATTGACCGACGCCATCCGCAAGACCCATATCAGGACGCCCTTCCCGCAGACGCAACTGGGCGGCCAGCTCTTCCGGATCGCGCGGTTATTGAAGGCCAGCTCGAAGTTCGGCCTCACGCGTCCGATCTTCTCGGCATCGATGGCCGGTTTCGATACCCACATTGACCAAAATGAACAGCAGGCAGAGTTATTCGGCGAGCTCAGCCAGGCCATGGCGGCCTTCTATGACGCCACCAAGGAATTAGGACTCGAAGATCAAGTGGTGACCTACACTCAAACCGAATTTAACCGCACCCTGCGGCCCAACAAATTGGGCGGCGCCGAGCACGCCTGGGGTGGCCACGAGCTGATCATGGGCGGCTCCGTGCGCGGCGGCGACATCTACGGCGCGTTCCCATCGCTCGAGCTGGGCGGACCCGACGACGCGGGCACGGACGGCGTCTGGGTGCCGACCACGGGCAATCAGCAATTCGAAGCGACAGTGGCCTACTGGCACGGCGTAGCGTCGGGAAACCTGTCGCAGGCGATCGAAGGAATCGAAAACTTCAACTCAAGTAATCTAGGATTCCTGGGGTAGGATCGTGTGGGGCTGGTTGGCAACCTGCCGCCGATTGTTAATCGGCGTGTAAATCCGGAATTACTTTACGGGCCGATTACCAATCGGCCGCAGGTTACCAACCTGCCCCACAAAAAAAAATTTAATGTTTTGAGCTAACTCTGCTTACGCCGGCGGAAGCGCGCCAATCCCAATCCAGCCAGTGCGCTACCCATGAGCAACCACGTTCCCGGCTCGGGAACCACAAGTATGGACGCGTTCATGGTGATGAAAAAGTCGCCGCCAAACTGTGTCCCGCCGTTAGTCGGATCGCCGTCGAACAGATTGTAGTCCACCACGATCACTCCACTCAGCAAGGTGCCGCTCGGCACATTCGAGTTGATGGTGTAACCGCCGGTGCCGGTACAGGGCCCCGTGGAACAGGGAGGATTGTAACTGAAAGTCATCTGCGAAGTATCCGGCGAGTTCGGCGCGGATAATATGAAATTGAACAGGCTGAAATCCAAATACGAGCCGCCCGGAACCGGGTTGGTGCACGGAAAAGGATCGGGGGTGGATGTATTGAAACTGGAGCAGAAGCCCGTTCCGGCCACAACCAGCCAGCGCGTGTCGTCCGAGATCGTGTAACCCCATCCCACCGTCTGACCAGGAGCTCCGGTTATGGCGCCATTCACTGGATTCAACGTCAGAGTGGCTGTAGCGGTACACACCGAGACCAGCGTTAGTAGTAAAAGAACTCCCTGCAGTACCCTTTTCATGCCCCTCCGTTTTGACCCAAGCCCAATCATACCTGAAACTACTCTGATTTTCTAGTAGTCCCACCCAAAATTTCCTAGTATTCTCATATGCCTAGCTAGTCCTTTGGGGCCTTCTGGTACTAGCCGGCAACCGGCATATGTAACCTCGCCGGGCCAGTCGCCGACGGCGGCGTTACTCCCGCCGCCGCCGGCAACCCTTGGTTCTATGGGAACTGGTTAGTGCGCGGCACCGAAGACGTAGTCAGGCCGCCGTTGGCCGACAACCCCATCGTTTCCGTGAACCGGGAACTCGCCGCGCATGCCGAGAAGTCGATGGTCACCACCGCCATAACCGAGGAGGCCGGCGCCATGTCTCCCAGCGCCACATTCGGCAATGCCTGCGGCGCTCCGTTGTTAATGCTGATCGTGCCCACCACCGGCGGCGTGGAGCAAGCCGGTCCACCGCTTTGCACCAGCGTGAAGCTGGTTATCTTGGCCCCAATGGCCGATCCCGGTCCCGTATTGTTGATGGTGAACGTCCACTGGCGGGCGTTCAACGGGCCGGCCTTACCATTAGTGACCGGGCTCAGGGTAGTGTTCGCCGCGGCGGCATTGATCGTCGTCGGATCGCTGGCGCTGTTATTGTTGGTGTTTACATCGCCGCCGCCGGATACGGTCGCCACATTGGTGATCAGCGACGGCGCGTCGCCGGCCACCGTCACCGTGATCTGGATTACCGGATAAGACTGACCCGAAGCCAGGGCGTCGTTGCGGCTACAGCTTACGGCCTGCGCTACGATATTGCAGACCCAGCCGGTACCCGCCGCCCCGGTCGGGGTGAGTTTCGGATCAAGCGTGTCCGCAACCGTCACCGTACCGACCGTCGGACTCGCTCCGGAGTTGGTCACCGTGACGTTATAGACAGCGCCCACCTGGCCTTGCGTAAAGTTGCCGGTGTGGGACTTGGCTATGGTCAAATCCGGGCCGCCGACGATGGTGGTCGAGTCGTTGGCGCTGTTATTCGCGCCATTCACATCGCCGCCGCCCGATACGGTCGCTTGATTGACCTGCGGCGAGGTCTCGCCCGCGGCCACGGTCACCGTGATCTGGATGACCGGATAAGACAGGCCCGTGCCCAGGGCGTCGCTGCGGGTACAGCTTACCGCCTGCGCTACGATATTGCAGACCCAGCCGGTGCCTGCCGCCGCTGTCGGGGCCAGTCCGGCCGGAAGCGTGTCGGACACCGTCACTGTACCGACCGTCGGGCTCGCTCCCGAGTTGGTCACCGTGACGTTATAAACCGCCCCCACCTGCCCCTGGAAGAAGTTGCCGGTGTGGCTCTTGGCTATGGTCAAGTCCGGGCCGCCGGTGATGTTGGTGATGTCGCTCGACGAATCGTTGCCGGTATTGGTTTCGCCGCCGCCCGATACGGTCGCGGTATTGGTCACCTGCGCCGGCGCGTTATTGGCCACCGTCACCGTGATCTGAATCACCGGGTAAGACTGGCTGGCGGCCAGAACGTCGCTGCGGGTACAGCTTACCGCCTGCACAACGATATTGCAGACCCAGCCGGTGCCCGCCGCCGCTGTCGGGGTCAGGCCCGCCGGAAGCGTGTCGGCAACCGTAACTGTGGCGCCGGTGGTTGGCCCGGGCCCCGAGTTGGTCACCGTAACGTTATAGACCGCCCCCACCTGGCCCTGGAAGAAGTTGCCCGTATGGCTCTTGGCAATGGTCAGATCGGGAAGCTGGACGATGGTCGTGGAATCCATGGCGCTGTTGTTCGCGCCGTTCACATCGCCGCCGCCGGATACGGTTACGTTATTGACCTGCGGGGAAGTGGCGTTCCCGGCCACGCTGACGGTCAGGGTGATTGCATTACCCGATCCGCCGAAGTTGATTACCGTGCTGCTGGTGCAGGTCACGGTCTGGGCAACGATGTTGCAGACCCAGCCCGTGCCCGCCGCGTTCGTCGCGGTCAAACCCGAAGGAACCGTGTCGACCACCGTGATGGTCCCGAAGCTGTTGGTGCCGCCGCTGTTGCTTACCGTGATGGTGTAGGTCTTGCCGGTGTCGCCTTGCGTGAAGTTGCCGCTATGGGTCTTGGCGATGGTCAGGTCCACACCGGGGTTGATGTTGGTGACGTCGCTGGCCGAATTGTTATTGGTGATGACTTCGGGGCTGGTGGAAACCGTCGCGGTGTTGGTCACCTGCGCAGCTGCGTTGTTTGCCACCGTCACCGTCACGTTGATAACCGGATAGCTGGTATTCGCCGCCAGCCCGTCGCTGCGCGAGCAGCTTACCGCCTGGACGACGATATTGCAGACCCAGCCCGTGGCTGCCGCCGCGGTCGGAGTCAGCCCCGAGGGAAGCGTGTCGGACACTGTTACCGTGTGAGTGGCAACCACGGGACCGGTGAGCGAACTGTTTTTCACCGTGAGGGCGTAGTTCGCGCCGATCTGGCCCTGGAAGAAGTTGCCGACGTGCGACTTGGTGATGGTTAGATCCGGCAATTGCACGATGGGCGTGTTATCGGTGGACGAATCGTTGTTTGTAATTACCTCGCCGCCACCCGCTACCGTCGCGGTTTGCGCGATCGGCGTGGGCGCGTTGTTCGCCACGTTCACCGTCACCGTGATTACTTCATAGCTCGCGCCGGACGCCAGAGCGTCGCTGCGCGAGCAACTGAACATCGGCGGAGTTACCGTGCAATTCCAGTTCGTGCCCGTCGCGCCGGTCAAGGTCAGCCCCGCCGGGACCGTGTCGGTTACGGTCACTGGCGCGAGTGTTGGACTCGTACCGGCCGCATTGCTCACCGTGATGTTGTAGGTATCGCCGGTGTCGCCCTGCGTGAAAGTGCCGTTATGCACCTTGCTGACGATCATGTCGGGCGCCACCAGAATGGTCACCTGAGTGTTGCCGGACGCATTGGCCGCGCCGCCGCCGATGGCATTGGCCGTATTCGTTACCAGGCCCGGCGTGGCGTTGTTGGCGATCATCACTGTCAGGACGATGTTTTCATAGGACTGCGTGGCGGCGATTCCGTCGTGCCGGGTGCAGGTGATGCTGGCTGCCGGGAACACGCTGGTGCAAGTCCAGTTCACAGCGGCGATTCCGGTAACGGTAATGCCGGCCGGCATGGTGTCGGTGACGGTCACCGGATGCAAATTGGTCGGGTCGCCCGTCGGTCCGGGGCCGTTGTTGGTTACTCCGATGGTGAATGTCGCGGTCTGTCCCTGCACGAAATTACCGGAGTGGCTCTTCGACACGGCCAGCACGGGCGGCGTCTCGAACAGGTTCACGCACCAGGCATTTCCGGCCGGATTACTGGGATTGACGTTGTCCCCGACGCCCCCAAAGGCGCCGTTCACCAGGTTCTGCATGTACAGACTCCAGGTGCCGTTGTTGTTCAGGTTGTTGAACGCCGAAAGCAGCGCGCTGCCTTGCGGAGTAGCGTACAGGAAGCTGGCCGGCGCGGGCGAGGGCCAAGTGTTGGTGCCCGGTCCGCTGTTCATTTCGACCGTGAGCGTCTGGCCCGTGGACAACGAGGGCACGGGCTGGGAGCCGTCCTGGAACGTCAGGTTGTCGCCATTGAAGCCGGTGCCGCCGGGGCAATTCGGGTCGCCGACGCAGTTGACCCCGCCAACCCGGGAGAAAAAGTCGAAGGCGAAGGTCGGTCCGCCGCCAGGGCCCACCATCAGCGAAGCGAAGTCTTGCGGAAGATTGGAGGTGTAGTTGTTCAGGCTGAGCGTAACCTTGTTCGTAACGCCCGGCAGACTGAACACGAAGATGTTCGACGGATATGGCCGGGCCACACCCTGCAGCGCGTTGGCGGCGCCGGCGGCGGGAACCGTGACCGGACCCTGGTTGCAATAGGAATAGGTGTTGCCGTTGACGCTGGCCACGCTGTGGCGGTTGACCAC
>DATDHK010000503.1:0-7898 GCA_036521635.1 Bryobacteraceae bacterium
GAACAAAAGCCTCCGTCAAGTGCAAGCGGATCTGAAAGCAATGGAGCAACTGGTTGCATCGCGGAAGACAGACCTGTTGGCGAAAATTCCGCATGGTGATGGCCAGACGATCCTGCGCGAAGCCTTGCTGCTGGCGGATCACAACGGCTACCACGTCGGCCAAGTAGTGCTCTTGCGCCGCCTGCTGGGCGCGTGGGGAAAACGCAACTAGCCGGCGATGAACGCAGATAAACGCCGATAAGACGGGCGCAAGTTATTTGTTTTTGATCGGCGTTTATCTGCGTTCATCCGCGGCCTATATTAGAAACTCACTTCCGTATATACACACCATCCCGGCCCACCAGCACATACCCACGCCGATATCGGAATGCCGAATGAATCCCGTTCGTTTCGGCGGCGACTTTCCCGTTCAGAAAAAGCCGGGAGCGTGGGCCATTGTCTTCACCGATCAGCTTTCCGGCCAGTGCCCGCGGATAGTGAAACTCACCCAGCCGCTCCTCAATCCAGAGCTGCGTCGGATCGGCGGGCTTACGGAATCGCGCCACCCGGCCGTTCGCCAATTCGCCTTGGGCCACCATCAGATCGCCATTCACTAATTGCAGGCGCAGCGTGGCGGATAGCGGTTCCTCGTTGTACAACTCAATCGCGAAGTCGTGCCACGGAAGATCGAATTCAGCGGGACTCTTGATCCAATAATTGCCGCACACAATATCCGGGAATCCATCGCCATCGATATCGGTGACCAGCAAGCCTCCCTGGCGCGACCGGCTGTAGAACGAATAGATCTCGCGGTATTGGAAATCGGGGTATTCGTAAAATCGCACTTGCATGCCACGTTGAACCACCAGCACGCCCCGATGGCCGAGTAGAGTTGTGGCCAGGCAATCGTGCATGTCGATGCCGTGATCGATCACGCGCGGCTTCCAGCCCGGGGCTTTGCGGTAAACCAACTGATCGCCTTCCTGCAAAAAAAGCCCGGTTCCCTGATCGTCCGGACAGCCGCTGGCCGCGGGATGCGGGGGCGCCGCCAGTAGTTGGCTTTTCAATTTCGGCAGGGTCCACGCCAGCAATCGATCGCCCCAGGTGTAAAGCGTGTTGCCGTGCAACGAGGCGCCGGTGATGCCCAGGAAGAAGAAACCCAGAATCATTTGATGGCTAGTATTGCGTCTACCGGCGTTCCTGTCTGCCGAGTATTTACCTGAGTGAATCCCGCCGCGCGCAGCAAGCGATTGTATTCGGCAGCGGAACGCTCCCGGCCTTCCGTCACAATCAGCATGTTGAGCGATTGCATATGCCCCGACACATATTGCGCGTCAAGCAGCTTCTCGGCAATCAGCAAACCTCCGCCGGCGGGCAGCGCGGTGTAGATCTTCGCCAGCAGCATCCAAATCTTTTTCTCAGACCAGTCGTGCAGGATTCGCCCCAGGCTGTACAGATCGGCCTCGGGTAATGGGTCGGTGAAGAAGTCGCCCGCGATCGTGCCCGGAAACATCTTCGCGACGCCCGGCAAATCGAATACGCTGGCCTCGAGATGCGGATAACGCTCGCGAGCCGCTTCCGCCAAGTGGCCCGTGCCCCCGCCCAGATCGATCAAACGATGAAAGCGGCTGAGATCGAAGGCCGCCACTACCGCGGGAGAACTCAGACGTCCAAAGCCATGCATGCCGCGCTGAAACTCGCGCATGGACTCTTCCGAGCGGAAGAAGTGCGAGAAGATCGGCCCTTCAAAATCGAACGTCTGTTTCCAGCGATGGCCGCCTTCGCGAACCGCGTCTTCCAAATGCCCCCACATCGGATACAGCACGTTGTTGGAATATCGGACGTAGCCCGCCAGCGTGTCCGGACTGTCGGAGCGCAGGTATTTGTCGGTCTCCGGCGTATTCGAATAGGCGTCGCCGGTCTTCTCAAGTAGTCCGAGCGAAACGCAGGCGTCAAGGAGGCGGGGCAGTTCCTTGCAATCCTCGGGACGCTTGCCGTCGAAGATCCCCAGCTCGACCGCGGCGAACATGGTCTTCGAGCGGCGGAATGCGTCGATCAAATCAAGGACGGTGTTGGAAGTGGTCATAGCCGCTGGGCTTGAGAGGCTTGCCTGCATACGTCAGCGAGCCGGGTTTTCCCTTTCTAATAGTACCGACCCGAATTCCCGGAACGCGAACTCGCGGCGGAGCGGTGTAGAGCAGTTCGTAATCCTCGCCGTCGTGCAGCGCTTGCTCGACGGTTGCGCCTTTGAGGAGCGGAATGGAATCGAGTTCAGCCGCGACCCTTGAGGCAATCGTCAGGCGATGCAGATCGAGCGCGAGGCCATCGCTGATATCCATGCATGCTGTGGCTTTGCCTAACAGCTTGTGGCCGATGTCCAGGCGTGGAGTGATGACGCGCCGGTTTTTCCAGCCGCCCAGCGGACCGGAGACGTAAATAGAATCGCCGGGCCGCGCGCCGGCGCGCCGCAGGGCTTTGTCTTTGGGAACTGCGCCGCAAACCATCACGTCGCAGAATAGCTGATTTGCATGCGAGAGATCGCCGCCGGCGAGAGCGGCCTTGGTTTCGGCGGCTATACGCAACAGGCCGCGATAAAATTGTTTGATCCATTTTTCGTCCGCCCACTTGGGAAGCGCTAGCGAGACTAAACAGAAGCGCGGAGTTGCGCCCATTGCGGCGATGTCGCTTAGCGAGCGGGCCAGCGCGCGGCGGCCGATGGCTGCCGGCGGATCTGCTCGGAGGAAGTGGACGTTCTCGATGAACAGGTCTGTGGTGAAGACTAGATCTTCGGTTGGTTTGGAGTGGAAGATTGCGGCGTCGTCGCCGATGCCGAGTTTCAAACCAACACGCGCAGATGTGGGGCGGGTTGTTAACCTGCGGCCGATTGGTAATCGGCCCGTAAATAATTCCGAATTCAGTAACAGGCCGATTACCAATCGGCCGCGGATTAACAATCTGCCCCACAAAAAAAATCACACACTCGGGATATTCTGAATCCGGTCCTTCCACATTCCTCCGCGTCCAGTCCAATAGCGAACGGCTGAATCGACCGTAGCGAAAATATAGAACAGCGCGATCAGTGGCAAAAGCGGCGCCCACGCCATTGATCGTCCGTAGAAGCGCAGCGTCGGCACGTACGAGATTGTCATCGCCGCCCAAGCCAGGAAGCCACACACAGCCCCGGGCCTATCACTGAATATCAAAAGCGCTGGAGCGGCATAGACAACCAGCATACCCAGCATAGTTGCCACAAGCAGCAGTGTAGAATGTCGAAGCTGCGTAAACGCGGTGCGCGAAATCATCCGGCGTATTTCGGCGAAGGCATTGTAGTCGCGAATACTGCGAGTGGTTTGAGTGACCCCGATCCAGATATTGCCATCCTTCCTAATGGCGCGAGCGAGCGCACAATCGTCGATCAACTCGCCGCGAATCGACTCGATCCCCCCGATGCGCGCAAGAGCGTCGGGCCGCACCAGGATGCAGCCGCCAGCCGCGCTCATGCTCCACGACGGCGGATAGAGTTGGAAAAAGAAGTAGACGAAAGCGGGTATCAGCGCGCGCTCTGGAAACGTCTGGCATCGCAGTTTGACCATATAGGAAGTCAGATCCAGATTGCCAGCTTCAGCGCGCGTGGCCAGGCCCGCGACATTGTCCGGTGCATGCACGATGTCCGCATCAGTCAGCAGAATGAAGCCGGGACTAAGCGCCAGCGCGTGTCGCAGTCCCTCCGAAATTGCCCACAGTTTCCCGGTCCAGCCTTTGGGCAGCGGGCCTGCCTGGACCACGGTTAGGCGTTCGTGAACACCGGCCGCCGACGCAGTGGCGTCCGAGCTGTGATCGTCGACCACGAATATGTGGATATGGCCAGGATAATCCTGATGGAGCAGCGACGCGACAGCCTGCCCGATGAACGCCTCTTCGTTCCGGGCGGGAATCACAACGGCGACAGGTTTCGAAATACCGCTCGATGCCGGCGCAGGCTGCTCGCGCACGCGCCAGAATCCGCCCCGGCCGAACAGCAGATAGATCCACGTTGCAAGCGACGCCGCGCCGATAATTTCAGTGACACTGAAGCTCACAGATACAGTATCGTGTTTGGGAAGTGGACTACGGCAAAGGGTAGAGCGCCAACTCCTTCATCGGAAAATCCTTGCGATTGTCGGTTATCAACATCAGCTTATGCGCAAGCGCTGTAGCGGCAATCAGTACGTCTGTAGCGGATATTGTGCGACCCTGTCGTGCCCATTCGTTTTTGAGTAAACCAGCATACCGTGCTAACTCCAGATCCACCTCATAGTGGCTTAGCCCGCTTAAGAATGCCTGCGTAATTCGCGATTCGTGTGGACGCATGCCTGCATAAATCTCCATGACCGTTACGGCCGAGACCGCCAAGTCGTCTCCGGCCGCTACCATGGAACCCAGCAATTGCCATCTTCCGCGCTTCTGGTTTAGCGCATCGATTATTACCGATGTGTCCACCAGGTAGGTGGCCATCAACTCCGATCTCGCTTCCGCTCGATATTTTCGAAGCGCGCTTCCGGCTCCGCACGCATCTTTCGCACCCATTTGCTCGCCCCGTTCTTTAGTTCCGGATGGTCTTTGTCCTTCCAGATAGGCTCCGCGCGCTGGAACATGGTCAAGAGATGCCGGCGTCTTATTTCCTTCCGGGCAAGCTCGGCAAGAAAGGCGCTTCGACCGCGCGCGCCTACGATCTTGTCGATTTGACCGACCAGATCTTCGGGCAATACAACGTGTGCTCTTCTAGTTGCCATGGATGTCCCACTTCATTGTGCCATGATTGGTGGAATTTTTTGGACAACCGCTCCCCACGGTCGGTTATAATTCCAGCTTGAAGAACTTCGCCGGACTACTCGCGCTTTGTTTCAGTGCTTTCGCGCAGCCCTACGACACGGTCATCCACAATGGCCGCATCATCGACGGCACAGGCTCGCCGTGGTACTCGGGCGACATCGCGATTCAAGGCGGGCGCATCGCTGCAATAGGGAAGATTGCGCCCTCGGCCGGCCGTCGATCCATTGACGCAAAAGGCATGATCGTTGCGCCGGGGTTCATCGACATGCTCGGCCAATCCGAGCTCACGATTCTAGTGAACCCGCACCTCCCATCCAAAATCTTCCAGGGCATCACCACCGAGATCACCGGCGAAGGCGGCTCCATCGCGCCGCTCAACGCCTCCATCGTTCGCGCCGACCACGCCACTTACGATCACTACAAAGTCACACCGGATTGGACCACGTTCCGCCAGTATTTCGCGCGCCTTGAAAAGCAGGGGCTGGGAATCAATCTGGCCAGCTACGTCGGCGCAACGCAGGTGCGCCGCATGGTGCTCGGCGATGAGAACCGCGCGCCGAATGCGGTCGAGCTCGAGCGCATGCGGGAACTGGTTCGTCAAGCCATGCGCGACGGCGCAGTGGGCCTTTCCACTTCTCTGCAATACGCCCCCGCCCCTTACGCCAGCACTGAAGAATTGATCGCACTGGCGTCCGAGAGCGCGAAGCTGGGCGGCATCTATGCAACACACATGCGCAGCGAAGGCGACGCCATCCTCACCGCGATCGACGAAGTGATTCGCATCGCGCGCGAAGCCAAAATACCCGCCGAGATCTGGCATCTGAAAGCCGCCGGGAAAAGCAATTGGGGCCGCATGCCCGAGATCGTCGCGCACATCGAAAAAGCGCGCCAATCGGGCCTCGACATCACCGCCGACACCTACGCCTACACCGCCTGGTTCAACACATTTTCCGCATTCATTCCGCCCTGGGCGCACGACGGCGGCGACGCGAAATTGATCGAGCGGTTGAAGGACCCCGCACTCCGCGCGCGCATCCGCAAAGAGATGCAGACGCCCAGCACCCAGTGGGACAACGAGTGGCAGGAGATCGCGGGACCGGAAGCAATTCTGGTCAGCGTGGTGCACAATCCAAAACTTCTTCCGCTGCAAGGCAAAACCATCGCCGATATCGCCAAGCTCTGGAAGAAGGACCCCATCGATACTATCTTCGATCTGCTCATCGAAGACGAAGCGTTCACCTCCGTCGCCGTCTTCGGAATGTCCGAGCCCGACGTTGCGCTAGCGCTCGCTCAACCTTGGGTCTCGGTCTGCAACGACTCGCAAGGCGCCGCGCCCGATGGACTACTGGGCGGCGAGCATCCGCATCCCCGGGCTTACGGAACGTTCCCGCACATCCTAAGAAAATATGTCCGCGAGGAAAACAAGTTGCGGCTGGAAGAAGCCATCCGAAAATTCAGCGCATTGCCCGCGCAGAAACTCCATCTCGCCGATCGGGGAGTGTTGAAGAAAGGCATTTGGGCCGACATCGTAGTCTTCGACCCCGCCACCATACGCGACCTCGCAACCTTCGAAAAACCAAATCAGTTATCCCAAGGAATGCAATACGTTCTGGTCAACGGTGTAGCAGTAATCGAGAGCGGCAAAGCAACCAACGCCCTCCCCGGAAAGGTCCTGCGGGGAGCGGTGGGTGGTGATCGGGGAGCGGCGGCTGGTGATCGGTGATCGGTGGTTGGTTAGGTGTTACCGGCCACCGATCACTGACCACCACCCACGTTCCTAAATAAACGCCATCGTCTTCACGCCCGACACGTCAAACCGTTTTCGGCAGCGCATGTTCTTGCACATCACCTTGTCGTCCAGCAGCACCATGTAGCTGGCCGCCTTCTGAAACTTTGCGCGGTCACGTTCGTCCGCCCCGCCGGGCAGACGATCTATCTTGGTCCGCACCACCCAGCGCAGATCGTAGCTTTCGGCGGCCCGGCACATCGGACAAGTCAACGTCAGGGGCTTGGTGGTTTGAGATTCTTTGTAGAAGGCGCGTTCGTCCATAATTTCTCTCCCGATGACTCAGGCGACGGCCATGGCCGCTTGCGCCTTCACGAAACTTGCGTCCAGCAAGCGCGCGAATTCGTCAACATCCGTCTTACTGATATTCAGCGGCGGCGAGATGCGTAGCACGTTTCCGTAGAAGCCTCCCTTGCCGAGCAGGATTCGATTCTCGCGCGTGGCTTCCATCAAGGCCAGGGTTTGAGCGGTGGCGGGTTTTTTGCTTTCGCGATCCTCCACCAACTCGATGGCCTGCAGCAAGCCCATTCCGCGAACCTCGCCGATGATCGGGAATTTGCGCTTCATCTCTTCCAGTTTGCCGTGCAGGTAAGCGCCGACTTCGGCGGCGTTGATGGAGAGATTATGCTCGTCGATGAAATCGATCACGGCTTTCGCGGCGGTGGTGGCGATGGGGTTTCCGCCGAAGGTCGAAATGGTCGCGCCTTTCAGCGAATCGGCAATTTCCGGACGCGCCATGGTCAGTCCGATGGGCGCGCCATTGCCCAATCCCTTCGCGCTGGTGATCATGTCGGGTTGCACGCCCCACTGCTCGATACCGAACCACTTGCCGCCGGTGCGTCCCCAACCTGTTTGCACTTCGTCGCTGATAAACAGTCCGCCGTATTTCTTGACGATGTCGGCAACGATCGGGAAATATTCCTTGGGCGGCGTCACGAATCCGCCGACGCCCTGGATAGGCTCGGCGATGAATGCGGCGATACGGCCCGACGTTGTAGTGCGGATCACTTCCTCGACGTCTTGCGCGCATTTCACTTCGCAGGAAGGGTAGGTCAAACCGAACGGGCATCGGTAGCAATAGGCATTCACCGCGTGAACAATGCCGGCTTGCGTCACCGGACCCAGCCGCCAGTTCGATTGCGCGGTCAGACCCATGGCCAGTGACGACCGTCCGTGATAGGCGTAGCGCAACCCCACGACTTCAGTGGATCCGGTGTAGCATCGCGCGGTGAGGATTGCGTTTTCGTTGGCTTAGGTGCCGCTGCTGGTGAAGAACGATTTGGTCAGCTTTCCGCCCGGCGAGATGGTGGCCAGCTTTTTT
>DATDHK010000504.1:0-3325 GCA_036521635.1 Bryobacteraceae bacterium
CTCTGCACTCTCCAGCGCCCTCCGCGTATCGGAAATCTGACGATCCGCCTGGGTCACCATGCGATCGTTCGGACGGAACTTGGTGAGCAATTCCGTGCGCTTGTTCTGCAACTCCACCAGCAACGTGTTCAGCCGTTCCACCGAATACTGATTCGGAATCTGCCGCGTTTGCGTTGTAATGCGCGGCGCCAGACCCTTGAGTTGAGCTCGCAACCCGGCGACTCTTTTCTGCGTTTCGCTCCGGTTTGCCTGTGCGTCGCGAAGCGCGGCCTGTTCCTCCACCACTTTGCGGATCAGCAGGTCCTTCTGTTCCGGCGCCCCGACGACACCCGACGTATTCTGAAATTCGACCAGCCGCTGTTCGGCGTCCTTCACCTTTTGTTCGTAAGCCTCGGCCTGCTGCTGGAAAAATGCCAGCGAGCCGGCGTTGCTGTGAAGCTGAAGATGGCGCTCGAAGTACGCGTCTGCAAGCGCTTGCAGCACCTCCGCGCTCAGCCTCGGATCGGGCGACGCATAACGAACGCGAATCATGCTGGACTTCATCAGCGGTGCGATGCGGACTTTCTTCTGCAACTTCGCGGTTGCCTTTTCATGCGACGCGGGCGTCATTCCGCCCAGGTCGCAACGGTCCACCACTTTGCGGAAAACGTCGGCGCTCGACAAGAGCTGGATTTCGGTTGCCATCTGGCCGTCGGTAATTTCCGGCTGCGCGATGGCGGCCGACCGGCCGTCCGGCGTAACAATCAAATCGGCGCGCGTGTTCTTCACCAGAATGGTCATCTCGGATTCGTACATGCGCGGCGACAGCCAGAAGTAACCGGCGATCGCCAGCGTCAAAATCGCGCAGAGCGTCAGGATCGCACGCGATTGGCGGAACAGCGTATCGGCAACGTCGCGCACGGACAGCAATTCTTTTCTGACCGCCTGGCCGCTCACGCTGTCAGGGGTTCTGAGTTGTATTGAGGCTTTGTCTCGTCTCATGAGCTCACGTTGATTTTGCGTTCCAGGACGAAGTAAGACAATAGCGAGGGAGTACTGGACCGGAGTAAGCAATACTGGACCATGAGTCCCGTACCGGTTTCGGGCCGATTAGTTCTGGCGCTTGCTGCTACTGCCGGACTGGCCGCCGTTGCGGGAGTGCTGTATTGCCGCGGCGGCCGGCCCATCGTTCTTCCAAAGCCGCGCGGGCCTTACGCCGTTGGGCGCGTACTGTTTGATTGGACCGGCGAGCGCCGCCAGCGTGAACTGATGATTTTCATTTGGTACCCCGTCCCGCCAGGTACTGCGGGACGCGGTGCGGAGTATGTGCCCGGCAAGTGGGGTGAGCTGGCGGCCAGGCGCCGCATTCGAGAAATAAAAGTCGCCGCCATCGAGCATGCTCTGCTGCGTGCCGGCCGGCATCCGGTCCTGATTCTGTCGCCGGCCATGGGCTCAATACCGGCGGATTACACCACGCTCGCCGAAAATCTGGCGAGCTACGGATACATCGTAGCCGGCATCACGCCGACGGGCAGCGCGCGCGTAGTGGTCTTCAGCGACGGACGGATTGTGTATGGGAAGGACGCCGTCGACCTGGAGCATCGCGACCGCGCGCAACCGTTGGTGGAGCGCTGGGTGAGCGATTTCAGTTATGTGCTGGATCGTCTGGCAAGCGAGCCGATGTTCAACGAGCACATTGACTGGAACAGGGTGGGAGTGTTCGGGCACTCTTTTGGCGGTGCGGCGGCGATGCATGCCTTGCGAATAGACGACCGATTTAAGCGCGGGGTGAATCTGGACGGCGCACCACAAGGAGCCGAAATCACGGGCCTCACCAAGCCAATACTGTTCGTCAACGGCCAGCCCCTTCCGCCTTCGCAAAAAGCGCTGAACGACAAAATCCTGGATGAAATAAAGCGGATTTGCGATTCCAACTCAGCCGGATGCCGCATCGTCGATTTCCCCGAAGCCGGTCATATGAATTTCTCCGACGCCGCAGTGATGCCGTCGCGCTTCCCGATTCCTCGCTCCCACTTCGGTCTCACCGGCATCGACGGGCCGGCGTTTCTGTACAAGATCTCGGATCTGTTGCGCGGATTTTTCGACGGAATGTGACAAGCGGTTCCTCCGTCCCTGGTACTCCCAGGACTAAAGACCGCCTTCCCGTTCCAGATCCGCGCCCTATAATCGCCCCAGGTACAACTCACCATGCAAACGTCCGCCGTACTGGAATGTGAAGCAACTCGAGTAATCCAGCTTGAGGCCGAATCCTTCCGCGAAAACTTCAATAAGCGCTGGTTCCCGCTGGAGCACGCCCTCGCCCGGCATCCTTTATTTGAACTCGATCGCCTGATCGCCCTCGCGAAGCAGACCGCCGAGGAGCGTCCCGAGCATCTGCATTTCGATAAAGGCGCGACGCGCGTGGGTCAACGCTGGAGTGAAACGCCCGCCTGCGATTTGCCCGTGGACGAAACTATCCGCCGCATCGAGCACGAAGGCGCGTGGATCGTCTTGAAACATGCCGAGCTAGACCGCGAATACAAGAGCCTGTTGGAACGCACCATGGCCGAAGTTCACGAACTGGCGGGCCCGCAACTGCGCAGGCAGGTGAACTTTGAGGAAGTGATCCTGTTCATCACCTCACCCAATCGCCTGACCACTTATCACATCGATCGCGAGTGCAATTTCATAGCGCAGATCCGCGGCGACAAGACGATTTACATCTTCGACCGCGAGGATCGCGAAGTGCTGCCGGAGCCGGAGATCGAGCGGTTCTGGGCCGTGGACAACAACGCCGCAGTGTACAAGAAGGAATTGCAGCACCGCGCCGATTCGTTCGTGCTGCGCCCTGGAAACGGCGTCCACGTGCCGGTGAACGCGCCGCACTGGCTGCAGAATCACGACAATATTTCCATCACGGCCAGTTTGAATTTCAAGTTCAAAGATTCCAGGTTGGCGAATGTTTACCGCGCTAATTACGCCTTGCGCAAGCTTGGACTGAACCCCGTGCCGCCTGGAAAATCGCCCGCGCGGGATTCCGTCAAGCGCTCCGTCGTGACGGCCGCAATGGCGGTGGCGAATGCAACACCGAACGCGATGCGCGACGGATTCAAACGTGCATTTCGATAAAGAAGACAAGCAACGCCGGTCAGCGGATCGATTTCCGATGGACCGGGAAATTCGCTACCGCGTTCTGGAGCGAAAAAGCGCCGAATCTTTCCGGCTTGGCAAGACCATCAACATGAGCAGCAACGGCGTGCTGTTTCTCGCCGACCGCTTCGTTGTCCCTGGCAAACGCCTGGAGGTGGCCATCAGTTGGCCGGCTCAACTGAATTCCAAGGTGGCT
>DATDHK010000505.1:0-9726 GCA_036521635.1 Bryobacteraceae bacterium
GTAGGTCTTGCCGGTCAGATCCACCTTCACTTCAGCTTTCTGGCCGGGGTGAACGTCGCGAAGTTGAGTCTCCTTGAAATTGGCGGTCACCCAAATGTCGTCGAGCGGAACGATCATGAAAAGTCCCTGGCCCGGTTGCACGATCTGACCCACTTCCACTGCCTTCTTGGTTACGACGCCATCCATGGGCGCAGTGATGGTTGCATAGCTGAGATTCAATTCGGCCGCGGCCAGATTGGCGCGCGCCAGTCCGACATTGGCGGCGGCGGACGCGGCATCGGCCGTCCGGACATTCACTTGTTGCCGATTGGCCTGGGCTTCGCTCACGCCCGCGCGGGCCTGCGCAATGTGAGCCTGTGCGGCGAGCATGCCGGCCTTTTTGGTCTCGGCATCCTGGATCGCGGCGGTAACTTTATCCCGAGCGGCCTGGAGCTGACTTTCGGCCATGCGCGCGGTGGCGACATAAGAATCGAATTGCTGCCTGGAGATCTCAGCCTTATCGGCCAGCGGTTTCATGCGATTCAAATCCGCTTGGGCCCGGTCGTAGTTTGCCTGCGCGGCGGCCACGTTCGCGCGCGCCCAGGAAATGTCTGCATTTGAAGATCGCTCATAATCCACGCGCGCCCGTTCATAGTCCGCTTGAACGCCGCTCAATTGGGCTTCCGCGCTAGCCGTACCACTCTGTGTAGTCGCCTGAACCAGCGGCACGCCGACGCTGGCGCCATCCGCCTGGCTCATCGCCACCGCCACCGAAGCTCGCGCCTGATCCACGCGCGCCTGATAATCGCGCGGGTCGATGCGGACCAGAACCTGGCCCTTCTTCACCGCCTGGTTATCGTTCACCAGGACCTCCAAAATATTCCCGGAGATTTTGGAGGACACCGGAGCGATGTGCCCATCCACTTGCGTGTCGTCGGTCGCAACATGATTCAGCGAGCGAAGCCAAAGAAATACTCCAGCGGCGGCGAGCACAAATAACGCGCCAAAGATAGCCAATTTTCGATTGAACGGTTTTCGTGCGAGCACTCTTCGGCCGTCGGGATCGGAGCTCCTGGACGGCTTCGAATCGACTTCCAGCTCTTGGCCGGTCTCATAGTCGAGAGTCTTTGGTTCCATGTCTTCCTTCCTCACTTCGCGTACAGAGATTCCATCTGGCCGGTGGCGTGGGCCAGATCGGCGCGGGCCTGATTGTAGCGGTACAGCGCTGCTATCTGATTATCATTCGCGCGGGAGATCTCGTCCTGCGCGGTGATCACTTCAATGTTGTTGGCGACGCCGGCTTGAAACCGGTCGCGCGCCTGCGTCACTTCTTCCTGCGCCAGTTGGACCGCGAGATTTGCAACGTCCACTTCGGTCTTGGCTGACTCAAGCTGCACAACCGCCGTCTTCACTTCCAGCGCAATCCGATTCTTGAGATCGGTTTCCTGCTGCGCCAGTTTCTTCATTTCGATGCCGGCGACCGCGGTCTGCGCTTTAACGCGCCCGCCGGTGAAGAGCGGAACGTCCACGCTCGCCTGATATGTGTAGACGGGGATCGCCGTGGCCGGGCTGACGCCTTGCATGTTCCAGACGCCGTTCAGGCTGACCCGCGGCACGCGCTCATCGCGTACGGCCTGTTTCTGTAGATCCGCGGAACGAATCTGCGCGGCGAGTGTTTTCATTTCGGGACGCGAGACGTATGCGCGCTCAATGGTCTCGTCGGCGGAATACTGTGCTGTCTGAAAAAATTCCGACTCGTCACCGAGTTCCACGGATTGATGCGGATCTATATTCAAGAGCCGCGCCAAGCCGTAAAGCGTAGTCTTAAGCGCCGTCTGCGCGGCGATGAGCCGCTGCCTTTCGTTTTGATACTGAACGTTGGAGCGCAGCGTGTCGATGCCCGTGCCCGCGCCGTTCTTCTGAAGGTCGGCCGCCTGATCGAAAAGAGCTTTCGCCAAGTCCATCCGCGATTGCGCCGCTTTCACATCGGCGGCCGCGCGCAGACTGCCCAGATATTGGGAGACGACAAGCTGCACGTTTTCCTCTCGAACGGTCAGTTCCTGTGCGCGCGACACGTTCACATTTTCCTTAGATGCTTGCCAACGCCGCCAGGCTGTAAGATCGAAGACCGGCATCGATCCGGAGGGGCCGCCCTGGGTCAACCAGAACGGTCCAACGTGGCCGGGAAACTGCGGAATCTTCTTGCCGAACGCCGCCGCCAGATTCACGCGATGCAAGGACTCGGATGCGCTAAGGTTAATTTGCGGCAGCAGCGCAGAGCGGGCGATGGTCTGATTTTCCTGGCTCTCGGCAATATTCAGATTGGCGATTTGAACTTGCGGGTTCTGCTTGAGCGCCATTTGCACGGCTTCCCGAAGGGTAAGCTTAAGCGGCGGCGGGTCGGCTGCTCTCAGCACTCCGATTGCAAAAAACAATAGCAGGCAGTGAGTCATGATGCCACGCCAGGGGTTCGCCGCCTTGCCCGTGATCTCATCCACAATCGAGGCCGTCATGCAATCGCCCGTACGGAAAAACGCTCCTTCATTGAAAAGCTTGCGAAGGACCTTCTTGCCCTCATCATCTATATACAACGTGCCGGTGAGATCTACAATCGACGCCTTGCGGTCGTCGCGGACAGAGGAAGCGGTTTTCCAGGACTGTTCCAATTCCTTCGCCCACGCGCCCACCAGCCTACCCTCAACCTGGAACGTCTGGCTTTCCGGACTGTCGTGGATCGTGATCTTCAACATGCCGGTAATTAGATGGCAAGCAGTGGGCCTATGTTTCGTCAAGCAGTTTCAATAGGTTACAAAGCACTGACGAACCCTCGGCGCCGATATATCGTCTGCTGCCGAGCAGTCGGCATTCTTTGGCTTCGTTTTTGCAAAACTCGGCTGCGGGAACAATTCGCCGGACGCGATTGTCTACATAGACGTGTTCGAACAATCCTTACTCCTCAATGATGGCCACCACAAGCCGTGGAGTTTCTTCGCATCGGTAAGTGCTGAGTTAGTGGCAGTAAGTCTGATGATAGTAATTCCACTTACTTATACTGATCACTTACCCGAGTTCCATTGGAAGAGCGTGACGGTTGCGCCGCCGGTCCGGCCGATTCAACCCATCGAGGCTACCAACCAGGCGTCCGGCTCCTTCACGCAAGCGATCTTTTCGCGCGCGGTGAGGATCTGGAACCCGGTTGTGCCAAAGATCGATTCGCAGCCGGCGTCTACAATGTCCGCGCCGATGGATTTGCCAGGGTTTATTCCGGCGAGCGATCAGACCATTGGATCGCTTCCCATCGGCGATATAGTTGGAAAACCCGCCGCCGTCGCGCGCTACACCCCGCCCGTGGTGGACAAACCGAAGCTGCCATCCGGCCCCATTCGTGTTAACGACGTCGTGCAAATGGCCAAGCTGGTGAATCGTGTGATTCCTGTATACCCGCCATTGGCGAGGGCCACGCACACATCCGGAGTTGTGCACTTGATCGGGATCATTTCCAAGGACGGCACCATCCGCGACCTGAAAGTGATTAGCGGTCATCCCCTGCTAACCAAAGCCGCGGTCGACGCAGTCTCACAGTGGGTCTACAAGCCGACGCTATTACACAACGAAGCAGTGGAAGTAATCGCACCCATCGACGTAATCTTTACTCTAAGTCAGCAGTAAGTCACTTAGTAACTCGCCGGGCATGCACTAAGCGGATTCCAATATACAGGACCACGAAAAGAGCCGCGGCCAGACCCACAAGTTCCCAAATGTGATGCCGAAGGTATGGCAGTGAGTCTTTACCCAGCTTTGTCCCGAGCCAGGCCAGGAAAATGTAGCGGGGAATTCGCGCGCCCGCCAGCACGATGGCGAAGGTCAGGGGCCGTACGCCCAGCGCCCCCGCGGAAAGGATGAAAATTTTGAGCGGCATCGGGATCACCGGCACAACGGCCGGCACGAAGACGGTCAAGAGCCCGTATTCCAAAAACCACGCGCGCAGCTTGGCCCCGCGGCCGCCGGAGGTGTAGCGGAGCAGGTATGCCTCGCCGCCCTTGCGCGCAATGTAAAACAACACCAAACTTCCGGCTACGGACCCAACGATGGCCGTGGCCGCCGCCCAGTATGCCTGCGAGGAATCCAATGCCGACACCAGCACCACCAGGGCGTCCACGCCGCCCACCATGGGAATTCCGGTGGAATCGATAATTGCAAGCAGCAGTACTCCGGCCGGTCCCCAGGACACTAATAGTTGAATGAATTTTTGCAGTAGCGCTCCGATTGATTCTACTTCAGCATCGCCAGCAGTTCCGGTTCGCCCAGTACCGGAATGCCCAGCTCGTTGGCTTTCTCGAGCTTGGAGCCTGCCTCCGCGCCCGCCACCACGTAATTGGTTTTCTTGCTCACCGAACCGCTTACCTTGCCGCCGGCCGATTCGATGCGGGCCTTGGCCTCATCGCGCGCCAGGTTGGGCAGCGTCCCCGTCAGTACGAATGTTTTCCCGGCGAGCGGACCTCCGGTCTTCTTGCGAATTTCGTGCGTGAATGTCAGCCCAGCCTTACGGAGCCGCTCCACCAGGTTGCGGTTCTGAGGCTCATGGAAAAACTGCTGGATACTCTGCGATACTTTCGGCCCTACTTCATCGGCCTGCTGCAATGTTGTTTCATCCGCTTCCGCGATGGCGTCCAGACTCCCGAAAGTTTCGGCGAGAATCTGCGCTGTCCGCTCGCCAACGAAGGGAATTCCCAGACCATTCAGAACTCTCGGCAGCGGCTGTTTTCGCGATCGATCGATGTTGGTTTTTACTTTTTCAGCCGACTTCTGGCCCATGCGCTCCAGTTCCAACAATTGCTCCACCGTCAGGTCATAAATGTCCGCGACGCTCTTCACCAGCCCGCGTGAGACAAGTTGATCCACCAGCACGTCGCCCATTCCGTCGATATCCATCACACCGCGCGCGGCAAAGTGGGAAATGGATTCCTTCAGCCGTGCTGGACAATTGGTGTTGATACACCGGCTGGCTGCTTCACCCTCCTCGCGGACGATTTCGCCATTGCAAACCGGACAGTGTTTAGGCATGCGAAACGGATGCCGGCCGTCGCCTTGGCGAACCACGCGAACCACTTTCGGAATCACGTCGCCGCTGCGTTCGATCAACACGCGATCGCCGATTTCGACTCCCAGCCGCCCAATTTCGTCCTCGTTATGCAGCGACGCGCGCGTCACGGTGACGCCGGCGATATTGACGGCACGCAGGAAAGCCACCGGGGTCAGCGCGCCAGTCCGGCCAACGAAAACATTAATATCTTCGACCTCGGTCTCGGCTTGTTGCGCTGCGAACTTGAACGCGATGGCCCAGCGCGGCGCCTTCGCCGTCCACCCTAGCGCTTGTTGTTGCCGCACTGAATCCACTTTCACCACCAGGCCGTCGATCTCGTAAGGCAACGATTCGCGTTGCGCTTCCCAATGCCGGTAAAAATCCAATAGCTCATCCAGCCCCGCGAATTTCTTCCTGTGCGGGTTGACTTTGAATCCCATCTTCGCCAAGGCTTCCAGCGATTCCCAATGACTTTCGAAATGAAACTGCCCATCCACTAACAGAAAATATGCGAAATAGTCGAGTTGCCGCGAAGCCGTGACGCCCGGGTCGAGTGCGCGCAACGCCCCGGCCGCTGCATTCCGTGGATTCGCAAATAACGGAAGCTGTTGCTCCTGCTGCTTCGCATTCATCTTCTCGAAAGCGCGATGCGGCATGATCGTTTCGCCACGCACTTCGAAAGAGCGCAGGCCCGATTTCGTCCGCAACGGAAGCGTGCGGATGGTTCGCGCGTTCTCCGTGACATCCTCGCCCACTCGCCCGTCGCCGCGCGTCACCGCCTGCTGCATTCGCCCGTCGCGATAATTCGCCACCATGGAGAGGCCGTCGAGCTTCAGCTCCGCGACGTATTCGTATGGTTCCCCGCTCAGCAAATCCCGCACACGCCGGTCGAACTCGCGCATCTCGGTTTCATTCAGGGCGTTGTCGAGACTTAGCATTGGCGAGCTGTGCGCAACTTTGACAAAGCCCTCGCGCGGCTTGCCGCCGACGCGCTGCGTAGGCGAATCCGGCACGATCAATTCCGGATGCTGTGTCTCGAGTTGCTGCAGGCGGCGCATCAGGCCGTCGTATTCCGCGTCCGAAATATCCGGCTGGTCCAGCACGTAGTACAGATGTTCGTGACGGCGCAACGTGTCGCGCAGATCTTCTATTTCGTCGGCTACCTTTTTAGGCATCTACTATAATTAGGTTACTATCCAGACTTACCGAAAAGCGTTTCTTGTTTACAATCCTGTCGCAGGCGGTCTGAGGCGGCGGAAGCCTGCTCTCGAGCGCGCTATTCGCTTGCTCTCCGCCCGCGGGATGGCCGTGGAAGCGATTCCCACCAGCGGTCCCGGGATGGCTACCGAAATTGTGCGAGGCGCGATCGCGCGCGGCGCCGGCTTGGTATTGGTGGCCGGAGGCGACGGCACCATCAATGAGGCCGTAAATGGAATGGTGTACTCGGACGTGCCGCTCGGCATTCTTCCCGCCGGCACCGCCAATGTTCTGGCGTGCGAGCTGGACATCGGCGCCACGTTGGAACGCGCATCGGAATCGCTTGACGCTTGCGTCGAGGAGCGCGTGGCGGTGGGCCGTTTATCGCGTGGCGCGGACGACACCGGCCGCCACTTCCTGTTAATGGCCGGCGTGGGGCTCGACGCCGAGACCATCTATCGCTTGAATATCAGGTTGAAGAACGCGCTGGGAAAAGTTGCGTACTGGCTGGGCGGATTCCGAAATGTGGGACGCCGGCTGCCGGAGTTCACCGTGGAAGCCGAAGGGCGAGAGTTTCGAGTGAGCTTCGCGCTCGCCAGCCGCGTTCGAAATTACGGCGGCGATCTCGAGATCGCTCCCACGGTTTCTCTGCTTGACGATCGCTTCGAGCTGGTGCTGTTTGCGGGCGCGAATTCGTTCGCGTATCTGCGGTACATACTGGGCGTGGTGATCCGCAAGCATCGTGGGATGCGTGGAGTTACCATTCTGCGGACGCGCAAAGCTTCTTTCTCGGCTCCCGAGGACTCGCGAATCCATTTGCAGGTGGACGGCGAATACGCCGGATTGCTTCCGGCCGCCGTTGAGATTGTTCCCAATGCGCTGACGTTGCTCGTGCCTCCAACATTTCGCGATCGCAGGCCAGTGGGCGTCGAAGATCCGGCATGGATAACATCACCCACACGCTGACCGGTCTGGCCCTGAGCCGTGCCGGTCTCAACCGCTGGTATTCGCATTCCGCATGGGTGCTTGTGTTAGCGGCGAACGCCCCGGATGTCGACATCGCGTGGGCATTTCGCGGATCGCTTCCGTATTTTGAAAACCATCGCGGCATCACGCACGCTATCGTGATGGCGCCGGTGATGGCGCTGATCGTGGTGCTGCTGGTCTGCGCCATTACGAGATCCATGCGCGGTTGGAAGGCGGCGTACGGGTTGGCGATCATCGGCGTCGCGAGTCATTTACTATTCGATTGGACCAATTCATACGGCGTTCGATTCCTGCTGCCATTTTCTTCGGAATGGTTTCGGCTGGATGTGAACAACATCATCGACTTGTGGATCTGGGGAGTTTTGCTTATCGCAACCGTGGGGCCGCTGCTGGGGCGTCTGGTCAGCTCGGAGATCGGCGCCAAGCCGGGATCGGGCCGCGGCCTGGCGATCTTCGCGCTCTCGTTTCTGCTGCTCTACGATTTCGGCCGCCATCTTGTACATCAACGCGCGCTCGATATTTTGAATTCGCGCGTATACCAAGGCGGCGCACCGTTGCGCGCGGCGGCGTTTCCAACGTCGGTCGCGAATCCATTTAAGTGGACGGGATGGATCGATCGTCCGGCGTTCGCGATGCGTTTTTCAATGGACCTTTTGGGCGATTTCGATCCTGGCGCCGGCACGATTTTCTTTAAACCAGAGTCGGGGCTGGCGATGGATGCCGCCCGCCAGACGCACCCCGTCCAGGTGTTCCTTAATTTTGCACAATTCCCTTTGTGGCGAATAATTCCGGTGGCGGATCCCGAGGGCGCGCATCGCGTGGAAGTGCGGGACTGGCGGTTTTCATTCGCGGCGGGTGCAATTGTGGACGCGTCGGATCGGGTAGTGTCGTCGTATTTTCACTTTTAACGATTGGGAAGAACCGGCCAGATCGTGAAATCGCGCAACGCCAGCCGCGCCGGCTTATCCTTCATCCCGTCCAGCGCGTTCTGCAACTCGAGCAAATGCCCGCGAGACAATGCCAGCGCATGCTCTTCGGGTTGATACTTCGTGCCGACCGGATAATCCTTGTAAGGCGTCGCAGTCTGCTCAATGTGCGTTCCCAACACATGCGCCACGATCTTTCCGCGAGTAAACTCCACCAGCCGCGCAGTGCTGCGCGCAAACTCGGGAAAATCGCGCACATACAAACGTCCGGGATACAGACTGTCGCCGGTAAGCAGAATGCCGGTCTGGCGGTCGTAGAATGCAATGCTGAGCGCGTCATGTCCCGGAATAGGGATCACGTCGAGAATGCGCTCGCCGAGATCGATGTGGCCGATTCCTCCCGGCCATTTATCAATCCCAAAAAACTCGCGCGTGCCGTCGAGCGTAAGCGGAACCATCGTTACGTTCGGCATGCCGCGAAACCCGGCGTCGCCTGCGATGTGGTCGCCATGCGAATGGGAATGGGCCACGACAAGCGGTATCGATGTTCGCCCTTTTTGCGCCAGCCATTTCACGATCAGCTCGCTGACCACTTGCGCCGCATCGCTCTTGCCGGCGCCGGTGTCCTCCAGCAGCGCGCGATCTTTTCCAAACAGCAGGTATAAAAACGGCTTCTCGTAATTGGTGCAGCCGGACTCGCGCAGAATGTAGAAATCCTCGTTGTACTGGTGGATCTGCCAGTTGGGAACTTCAATACAATTCGGCCCGCCGGTAATCCAATGAGACGGGAGCGTCCCCGCGCGCACGCCACCACCATCGGGCTGTGGAGCTTGGGCCAGCATCGTTGCAGCGAGAGTAACATACAGAATTAGTTTCATGGAAAAGACTCACTCTAGCACCGAAATGCTACGCTGGAAAGATCATGTCAATTCACAACGGAGACAAATCGCGCTACGGGCGTGAGCGGAAACGCAAAATCAATAAGCGGATCAAGATTCGGGCATTGAGAAAAGCCGCGGCTGAAGCGGCGGCGGCTCAGCCGGCTAAGTAGCGTACTCACGTGAAGCGGAGATCGGTTTTACTTGCAGCCGGCGCGGCGCCATTTGCCGGACTCTTGAATAATGCCCGGGCGCAATCCAACGGTAGATTGAACCAATCGGCCGCGCGCTGGTGTTACCGGAACATCAGCCTTGACGATTTGTGCAAGAACGCCGCGCGCATCGGGCTCAAGGGCATCGATCTGCTGAATCACGACGACTGGCCGACCGTGCAGAAGTACGGCCTCGTCCCCGCCATGACGCCCAGCACCATCTCGATTCCCAACGGCTGGAACCGCAAAGAAAATCACGAAAAGCTCGAGCGCGAAACCCGCGAGAACATCGAGCTAGCGGCGGCGGCGAAGGCGCCGAACGTAATCGTGATGTCCGGCAACCGGCGCGGCATGTCCGACGAGGAAGCTAAGGACACCTGCGTCGCGGGCCTCAGCCGCCTGAAGGGCCTCGCCGAAGATAAGGGCGTAACGATGTGCCTGGAGCTGCTCAACAGCAAAGTGGA
>DATDHK010000506.1:0-16719 GCA_036521635.1 Bryobacteraceae bacterium
GGCAACTCAGGCGCCTCGCGGTGAACTCGCAATAGCCGCTCCAGATTTTTGTGCGGATGCGAGGTGGAGGCACACAGCAAATAATCTTTAGACTGTCGCCGGCCCGCAATTTCAAAGAACTGCCGCTCCACTCCGTGATGAATCACCTGCGACTGCGCCCCGTAGTATCGCTGCAAATCGTCACGCGTGGCGCCGGAAACTGCTATCAAGCCGCGCGAGCGCCGCACTGACGCCCACAGAAAGAACTTCCAGAAAGGGAGATCGAACCAGCGAAAGTATTCAGGATGCCGCTTGTGCTGGAGATCGTGAAACACTGTGACCATCGGCGCGCCACACAATATAGGAGCGGTAAACCCGGGATTGAGCAGTACGTCGATTCGCTGTTGCTTGATCGCAAGGGGAAGAACGAATTGCTCCCACAGAATTCGTGACGGCCGGAAAGACGCGCGCACCCCTTGAGGCGCGTGCAAAAAATTTGCCTGCTTGGGAACCAGATCCGCGCCCGTCTCGCGATTGGTGAACACGACGTATTGATTCACTTGGTCGATGCCCGCTAGCGCGTCCAGCAAATTCCGCAGATAGATTTCCGTGCCGCCGACACCTCCGGGGATGAGATAGAGCGCGTTGACGCCGATGCGCAGCATCTATTGGCCGAGCCGCGTCAACGCATCGCGAGCGGCCTGATTTTGCGGATCAATCGCTAACGCGTGCCGGTATTCTTCCGCTGCCTGCGCATTGTTTCCCTGGAGGTTGTAGACGTTCCCCCGGTAAACATAAAGAAGGCCGCCCAGAAAGTTCGAATCGATCTGGATGGCTTTGGCCAGGGCGTCCAGCGCTTCAGGATATTTGTGCACTTTCGCGTACTCCATTCCGAGTTGCGAGTACACATGAGCGCCGGGTTCGAGGGCGGACGCCTGGAGCATCTTGTCGAGAGCCTCGTCGGGTCGTCCCGCGCAGTCCAGCGCCAGTCCCCAATCGAGCAGCAAGTCAAAAGAGGGTGGTTGAAGCTGCGCCGCCTTCTGATATTCGTCAACCGAATTCGCGCAGCTTGCCGCGTCATAGTAAGCCCGGGCGAGCTGAAATCGCGGCCGGAGTTTGTTGGGCGATTTCGAGACACTGTCTTTCCAGAGGTCGATCGACGCACTCCAGAGCAGATTGCGTTGGTAGGCCAAGGCGGCTTCGGCCAGCAGAACCAAGCCGAGCGCCGTGACAAGCGCAGTCCGGCCGATCTTCCAACGCTGCAAGAAATCTACGGTGATCAGCAGCAATCCGATGAAGGGCAGATACAGGCGGCGCTCGGCGATTGGATCGCTGATCGGAACAAACGAAGAGGTGGGTGCGATGAGAATCAGGAACACGAACCAACCGTAGGAGGCCAGCGGGAAACGCCGTCGGTAGAACCATGCGGCCACCGTCACCACCAGCAATCCGATCAGGCCGATGATGGCGCCGTGGTCGATGATGCTGCGCGAAAAAGGATAATCGTAATCGACATTCTGTCCGGCAGGCACAAGGTACAAGCGGATGTAATCCCAAATGACGCGGCACTCCGTGAAGAAATACTGATACCAGGTGAGGCCCTTCATTCCGAAGCCTGCGCTGGCCGCGCCTTTCAGCAAGCGGAATACGAAGAGTACAGCGACCGCGCCGCCAATCACGATGGGGATGTAGAGTTTCCAGTTCCGCCGGATGCCGGCGAGCGAAAATCCTGGGTTCCAGTAGTAGTCGGTGAGAACCAGCAGCGCAGGAAAAACGGCGGCGTGTTCCTTGCTCAAACAAGCCGCGCCGAACAGGCAGAGGACCGCCAATGTAGTGCCTACACCCACGCTTACCGTTTTGCGATAGAGGAACACGACAAAAGCCGCCAGAACAAAAAACACGCTTAATGTCTCGGAGCGACTGGCGATGTAACTGACCGATTCGGTCTGCACCGGATGCAGAAGGAACAGGCCCGCGGCGAATATCGAGAGTGTTTCCACACGCCACTTTTCCGATTTCGCCCAACTCAAAATCTTGCGGATGGTCAAATAGATTAAGGCGCCATTGAACAGGTGCAGCAGCACATTCACCATGTGGTACGCGAACGTGTCCTGGTTGCCGGCGTGTTGATAATTGAGCCAGTAGCTGAACATCAGCGCCGGGCGTAATCCAGTGATCCAGGCTTTCAAAGGCGCGCCGGCGTAGCCCGCGTTCATGTATGGCAAGTAAGTGTCGTCTAGCAGGAACGGGCCGCTCATCACCGGCCAATACACCTGGAAGACAACAATCAGCGCCGCCGCGATGCCCGCCGCATAGGGCCAGAGTTTGCGCCGCGGCTCTTCCGCTTTGCTGGTTTTACCGCTCTTCATTCTGGCTTTGCAACTGAAATTCCACGATCGCCAGCCGCTGCGCCATCGCGATGTTCGCGTCCTTCAGGTCGGAGATGACCACGGAAAACCGGTAGAACACCACAAGAAATACGCAGAACACCAGGATGATCAATGCCAGCGGAGCATAGGTCAGGCCCAATTGTTCGGCGATCCAATTCAGTGTGGACTGCGATCGCGAAAGGATCAACAGGAAGAGCGAAGCGCCCAGCCAGCTCACCGAATATTCCACGCGAATGTGCGACCGCCTGACGGAAAACAGGACCGCGATCATCAAGACGATACTCAACACCGTCATCGCGTTCAATAGACGTTCCATGCTATTTTTTCCTCCGCCGGCCTTCGAATTTCAGGACGTTGACAAAAACTCCCAGCAGCACGTGAATGAGGTAATACAGCGATTTTACCGCGGTGATGGTGCTTCGGCCGGTTTTGCGCGGACGCATGCGGCAGGATACTTCCTGGAACTGGAATCGTTTGCGTTGCAGCACCACCAGCGCTTCGATTTCCGGATACTCCAGCGGAAAGCTGCCGGTGAATACTTGCAGCGCCTCGCGATTCACACCGACGAATCCGGAAGTGGGATCGCGAACGGGTTTGCCGAGAATTGGACGCAGCACCAGCCGGAACAATCCAATGCCGAACGCTCGCGCGGCGCTGGTGTGCGGGCCATTCGCCTCATAGAAACGCGATCCGATAACCATGTGGCAGCCGGTCTCGCGCAGCACTTCCAGCAGACGCGGAATGTATGCGGGATCGTGCTGGCCGTCGCCATCCACGCGGATCACGTACGCATAACCCAGCTCAAAGGCCAGCTTGTATCCGGCTTGAACGCAGCCGCCCAGGCCGAGATGATGCGGCAATCGCAGCACGCCGGCGCCTGCGGATTTCGCCAGATCGTAGGTGCCGTCGCTGGAGGCATCGTCTACAACGAGGATGGGCGCATCCGGCATCACGCCGCGCACTTCCTGGATCACGCCGACGATCGCGCCGGATTCATTGAACGCCGGAATGAGAATCAGAATATCGTTTGAACCGCTGGCTCGCTTCACAGCTCAGCCACCTGGCGCGGGCTGATGGAATATCTACGGACGAGCCGCTTAAATTGTTTCGGAGTGAACCGCCGCTTCATCTCACGCCGCTGTTTCCATAGCGCCGGAACATGGCCGAGAGCCGCCATGTGAGCGCGCAATACGTAGAGCGGTAATTTCGCCGCACTGTTGCCGCCGCGCTGGAAGTCAGCCGCTTTCCCGCGGCCCTGCATCGCGAAAACGAAGTGCCAAAAATAACGGATCACGGAATAGAATGGCGCGAGCAACAAATCGGCGATCGGAAAATTCTTCACGGCAAGATACAAGCGATTGCGCTCGACATAGTACGCCTTCAAGGCCGACGCTTTGCCCGCCGAATGGGAATAGCGATGCTCGACGACCGCTTCCGGTACATACAAGCATTCCCATGCCGCCCATCGGGCGCGCAAGCCTAGATCGGTATCCTCACAGTATAGAAAGAAACTCTCGTCGAAAAGCCCGACCTCGTCGAGCATTTCGCGGCGATAGAAGGCCGCCGCGCCGGAGGGCAACAACGTTTCCTGCAAGCGCGCATACGATTCGGGAGATTCCAGATGACCGCGCTGTTTGCTGCTGCCGTCGCGGCAGAGCAACATGCCCGCCGAATCGAGGCGGCCATCGCCGGTCATCCTTATTTGCGACGCGCACAGGCCGACGTCGGGCCGCTCTTCCACGGCCGCGAGCAGAGCCTCGAGCCAGCGCGGATGCGCAGTGGCGTCGTCGTTCAGAACTGCCAGGAATGGCGCATTCGATGCATGGAAAGCTTGGTTGAAGGCCGCGCCGAAGCCGACGTTGCGATCGTTCGAAATCACTCTGACGCGGTCGCGCGGTTGAACCGAGCGGCGGCCGCTGTTGTCGACAACCACGATCTCGAAATCCGTGAAGGTCTGTTGTTCGAGGGAGCCCAGGCATGCGGCCAGGGTTTCATCGGCGGCCAACGTCGGCACCACCACGGTTACCGCGGGGTGGACTTCGCTGGGCCCAGGTTCTCGTACCAT
Organism: Bryobacteraceae bacterium; assembly: GCA_036521635.1. Taxonomy (GTDB): domain Bacteria; phylum Acidobacteriota; class Terriglobia; order Bryobacterales; family Bryobacteraceae; genus Palsa-89. The sequence continues at coordinate 4,435 of DATDHK010000506.1, forward strand.
TTCAGATTGTGCGTCGCGGAACCAATGCAGGCGATGTCCGGCCTGCCGTCGCCATTCAGGTCGGCCACCGAGCAAGCTGCGGCGGAAATGTCTCCATCATCGAGCGTCTGCCGATTCCAGCGCTTTCCATCAAACGCATAAATGTACACGCGCTGCGGCTTGCCGCGCATCCCCGCAATTATTTGATCGTTTCCGTCGCCGCTTAGACCGCCCGTGACTATCGTGTGGCCATCCAAGAGGCTATCATCGATCACTTCGCGCCGCCATGCAGCGCCTTGCTTGCGATACACCACAACTTGATTGCCGTGCCATGGTTCGATGGCTGCAAGAAAGCGATCTTTCCCGGTGTGCCCTACTGCGATGTCGCTCGATCCGCTCTTGGGCCACGCGGCCGGATCGCCTTTGGCAATTTCTGTTTTAGCCCACTGGCCGTTTTTGCCGAATTTGTACATCTGGATGCCGGTGAATCCGGCGGTCAGGATTTCTTCGCGGCCGTCGCCGTCCCAATCCAGAATTGTGAGGCCGTGGATTAGTCCCTCAGTGGAGTTGTCAATCGTCTGGCGCTTCCACTCGCCGGGCCGATAGAAGACCAAGGGCACTTGATCGCGATAGTCGGGCACTTCGGCCTTCGCGCCGGTGAGTGGCGCGTTCACTAAAACTTTCTTGCCGCTGCCGTCGATGTCCGCCCAACGCAGCCTGTGCGATGTTGGAAGCCGATCGATTTCCGTTACCGTCCAGGGCTGCCGCGCATCGCCGTTGTGCTTTAGCAGCGAGACGATGCCGATGCTGTCTTTGGCCCGGTTGCTAAATTCGTGCGCCAGAACAATTTCCGGAATGCCGTCGCCGTCCGTGTCCCAGGCCGCGAGATTGATCATGCGCGCAAGATTGCCGGCGATGACGTGGCGCTCCCAAGTTGGATTTTCAAACCAGACCAGGTCCGTCATGCCGCTGGCGAGTGCGATCAAATCGATCTTGCCGTCGTGGTTCACGTCGCACGGCGCCACCTGGTATCCGCCTCTCAGATCGGTCGCGATGGTGTGGGCTCGAAATTCAGGTTGCGCGGCGGCGAGGCTCATGAGAAAAAACCCGGCCAGTACCTGGGTTACGATAATTGTTTGCACCGACACTTAGTTTGCATTCTGATGGCTGGTGGGCTGTTTGCGCAAACCGCGCAGCATCTGGACAACATCAAGCAGCTCACATTCGGCGGCCAGAACGCCGAGGCATATTGGGCGCCGGACGGCAAACGGCTGATTTTCCAGTCGACGCGCGACAAGCTGGAGTGCGACCAGATTTTCGTGATGAACGCCGACGGGTCCGACCAGCGCATGGTTTCGAACGGCAAGGGCCGCACAACTTGCGGCTATTTTCTGGCGGACAATCAGCACATTTTATATGGGTCCACGCATGACGCGGCCGATGCGTGTCCGCCGTCGGCCGATCGCAGCAAGGGCTATGTGTGGGCGGTTTATCCGGGCTACGATATCTTTCTCGCGACCGTTGACGGCAAGATCGTCAAGAAAATGACCGACGCTCCCGGGTACGATGCGGAGGCTACGGTCAATTGGAAAACCGGCAAGATCGTGTACACGTCCATGGCGTCCAAGGATCTGGATTTGTGGACCATGAATTCCGACGGTTCCGCGAAGAAGCAGATTACGAAGTCGGAAGGTTATGACGGCGGAGCGGTCTTCTCACGCGACGGTAAGAAGTTGGTGTGGCGCGCGAATCATCCCGAAACTCCTGAGACGAAGAAGCAGTATCACGATCTGTTGAACGAGAATCTGACGTCGCCCATGAAGATGGAACTCTTTGTGTCCGACGGCGACGGGAAGAATACGCACCAGATTACGAACTTCGGTTGCGCCAGTTTTGCGCCGACCTTCACCACGGATGGCAAGAAGATTATCTTTTCGTCGAACAAACACAATTGCGACGGCCGCAAGTTTGAGCTGTTCATGGTGAACCCGGACGGCAGTGGTCTGGAGCAGGTCACCAGCTTTGGGGGATTCACCGCTTTTCCGGAATTTTCGCCGGATGGGAAAAAGCTGGTCTTCGCATCGGACAAGGACGCGAAGCAACGCTACGAGTTTAATATTTTTACGGCGGATTGGAAGTAACCTGCTATGCAATTGCTGCTGCAGGATCTCCGCTACGCTCTGCGCGTGCTTCTCAAGAGTCCCGGACTCTCGTTCGTAATGGTCCTTTCGCTCGCGATTGGAATCGGAGCGAACACGGCCATCTTTAGCGTCGTGAATGCGCTTCTGCTGAAGCCGTTGCCCTATCCGCAGCCCGATCGCGTGGCCATTCTTTGGCTTCGTTCGCCTGGAATCGGGATTCCGCAGGACTGGCCGTCGCCCGGGCAGTTCATCGACATGCAGACGCAGAATCGCGTCTTCGAGGAGATGGCTCTCGCCATCGGCGGAAGTTTCAATCTGACCGGCCGCGATCAGCCGGAGCGCGTGGAGGGAATTCGCACGCAGTCCTCGTTGCTGCATATTCTGGGAGCCAAGCCGCTGCTCGGCCGCACATTTTTGCCGGAGGAGGACAAGCCCGGCAAGCCGCCGACGGCCGTGCTCACCTACGGATTGTGGAAACGGCTGTTCGGCGGCGATCCGCAAATTGTTGGCAAAAGCCTGACGTTGAGCGGAAATCAGTTCACGGTGGCGGGCGTGTTGCGTTCCGATTTTCTGCTCAACAACGAGGTGATGCCGACGGTCGCCTCGATCGAGAAAGTAGAAATTCTACTGCCGCTTCCGTTTGGCGCGGACGCTGTGAATCGCCGCGGCGACGAAAATTACAATGTGTTGGCGCGGCTGAAACCGGGTACGAGCATGCGTCAGGCGCAGGAAGATATCGCCGCCATCGCCGCTCGCATTCGCGAAAAGGATCATCGGGATCCCACGTTCACCATTAGCGTCGTGCCGCTGCTGGAACAGGTGGTGGGCAATGTCCGGCGGGCCGTGCTGGTGTTGCTGGGCTCCGTTTCGCTGGTGCTGCTGATCGCATGCGCCAACGTTGCGAATCTGCTGCTGGCCCGAGCTACTGGGCGCGAGAAGGAAGTAGCGATCCGGTCCGCGTTAGGAGCTGGCAAAGGCCGGCTGATCCGCCAGTTGATGACTGAGAGCGTTTTGCTTGGGCTGGCCGGCGGCGCGGCTGGCCTGTTCATCGCTGCCTGGACTCTCTTTGCCGTCCGCGACATCAATCCCGGAAATATTCCGCGCCTGGAGGCGATCCACATCGACGCCGCTGTTTTGCTATTCACGTTTGGCGTTTCGATTCTCACCGGCATCATTTTCGGATTGGCGCCGGCCTTCCGTGTCGCACGAGTCGATTTGAATACATCTCTCAAGGCCGGCGGGCGCAGCTCGCAATCCGAAGGCGGTTTCAATGCGGCGCGGCACGGGATTCGCAGCCTGCTGGTGGTCACCGAACTCGCGCTCTCGCTGGTGCTGCTGATCGGCGCCGGACTATTGATCCGAAGTTTTCTGCGCCTGGCGAGCGTATCGCCCGGATTCAATACCGATCACGTCATAACCATGCGCGTGGCGCCGTCGGGTCCAAAGTATCGCGATCGGAAAGCCAGGATTCAGTTTTACCAGCAAATCGGCGAACGGGTGGCGCATTTGCCAGGGGTGCAGGGGCAAGGCGCCACGTCGACGCTTCCGCTGACGTCCTCGGTTGGCTGGGGAGGAATTCAGGTGGAGGGCTACACGCCGCCGCCAAGCCAGCCGGAATTACAAGTGGATCAGCGGACCACCACGGTCGACTATTTCCGGACCATGCAGATCCCGCTTGTCAAAGGAAGGTTTTTCGACGACCACGACATTGAAGGCGCCCAACCGGTGGTGTTGATCGACGAGAAGATGGCCCACCGGTTTTGGCCGCATGAGGACGCCGTTGGCAAGCGCGTTAAAACCGGCGGCGATAAGGCTCCTTGGATGGTGATCGCGGGGGTGGTGGGCACGGTGAAGCAATACGGACTCGATATCGACGGACGAATGGTGGTCTATTATCCGTACCAGCAGCAGCCGGGCGGAGGCATGTATTACGTGGCGCGTACGACCGTCGAGCCGGCCAGTGTGTCGAGCGCGATCGCTCATGAAGTTCACGTCATTGATGCGGGCGTTCCGGTGTACGAAGTCCGGACGATGCAGGAGCGCCTGCACGCCTCGCTCGCCCGCCAGCGATTCTCGATGAGCATGCTGGGCGCCTTCGCGGCGTTCGCTTTGATTTTGTCGGCGGTTGGCGTTTACGGCGTGATGTCGTACCTGGTGACGCAAGGGACACACGATATCGGCGTCCGCATTGCGCTGGGCGCGGGACGTGGCAAGATCCTGGGGTTAGTGGTGCGTCAAGGCATGGGGCTGGCGGCGATCGGAATCGTGGTGGGCTTGGCGGGCGCCTGGGGGCTGACGCGCGTAATGGCAAGCTTGCTGTTCGGCGTGAGCGCGACCGACTTGTTGACGTTCTCGATGGTCGCGCTGTTCCTCGCGACGATTGCGCTGCTCGCCAGCTACGTTCCCGCGCGGCGGGCGATGAAGGTGGATCCCATGATCGCGCTGCGATATGAATAGGAGTATGCTAGGCGAAAGGAGATCTTTATGCGCAAGTTTCATATTTTGCTTTTGACTTTTGCGCTGGCCGGTGTCTGTTTCGCGCAGGGCCGTGGTGGTCATGGTGGAGGCGGACGAGGCTTCAGCGGTGGCGGTGGCCGGAGCTTCAGTGGCGGGGGTCGGGCCTTCAGCGGCGGGGGGCATAGCTTTAACGGTGGTGGCTTCAGCCGTGGATTCAGCGGCAGCCGTGGATTCTCGGGCGGCCGCACTTTCGTTGGCCGTGGCGGGTTTGGAAGAGGCAACTTTGGCCGCTTTGGTGGCTTCCGTGGCGGCTTCTTTGGCCGGAACCGATTCGCGTTCGGGTTCAGCTATTGGCCGGGTTACTACTATGATCCCTATTGGTACGGATACTCGTATTATCCATACGCGTACTATCCGCCTTATTCGGGTTATGCCGCTTACGATTCGTATGATTCCGATTATGACTATGGCTACGACTACGAGCGGCCCAGAAGGGCTGTGTCCCGCAGCGCGCCACCGCCGGTAAGGCACGAGGCCTACGTCGGCGACGGCCAGTGGCATCACTTTGGCGAACGCGCCGGACCCTGATCGTTTTGAGTTGTATTCCAGCGAAATATGACCGAACGGCACGCTAGCGAAGCTGATCGCCAAGAGTTGCACACTTTGGTGGACCACCTCCCGGAAAGCGACCTGCCTGCCGTGCGCAAGATCCTCCGTGCGCTGGCAGACCCGGTGTGGCAGTCGATCGTCAGCGCGCCGTTCGATGACGAGCCGGAGTCCGACGAAGAACGGGTCGAAGTGGAAGCAGCCCGTGGCGAAACGAGGGCCGGCACATCACACGAGGAAGTTTTGCGTGAGTTTGGTGTGTGAGCCGGTTTCTCTGGACCGAGCGTGCCAAGGCGCAACTCCGGCTGATTGATCGGGAGCAGGCGCTGCGGATTCTTCATGCGCTCACCGATACGCCAGCAGCGGCCAGGGCCAAATCAAGACGTTGAAAGGCAGCGGCGATCTGCGGCTCCGCATCGGCGATTATCGGGTGCGATTCGAGATGGTCGAAGAAGGCACGTATCGGATATTGGGAGTCCGGCATCGGCGAGAAGCCTATCGGAGTTAGGCCGCTCCTTTGAGCCGTTTGCCCTCAAGAATCCGCCGCCTCCGGCCGATGAATAGATGGGGTCTGCCCAACCTGCGGCGAGGCAATGCGTTTGGAAGCGGAATATCCACTATCCGGCGCCGTTACTTTAGGGTTTCATTGATCTCAATATCGCGCCTCAAAATGTCAGTCAAGAGGTCCGCCAGGTCGATTCCCTTTTGTTCGGCTTTACCGGCGAAGTATTCCCACACGCTTCGCTCAATCGAAGCCGGCAAAAAGCTTTGGCTCCGGCCGGGATGTGATGAAGACCTCGGACACCTTTGCCGAAGTCGACGTCCTCCGGCATTTTGTCATCTTCGATGGGCTGATTATTCATGGATTTTCTTGCGGGATCGGCCTCGGACCAGAGGTAGACGATGGAGAGCATCGCGCCCGCGCTCGGCCAGCCAATTGAGAACCAGCGCTCCTCGATTTCACCGCGCTAAAGATCGGCGACGGTGAGGAGTCTCGGGTCGTTGAATATCGTGGACGCAAGGTTGAAGGAGACGCCATGCTTGCGAAGGTTCGCGGCCGCCTTGATCTCATCCCACTCGAACTGAAATTGCCGCTCATTCAAAATTGGATCTCTCGTACCATGCTACAGGTTAGGCTTCCTTGCTTCAAATGAGGCGGAAGTCCTCAAGAATCCGCAGCCTCCCGCCGATGAATAGGTGTGACCTGTCCCACCTGCGGCGCGGCAATGCGTTTGGAAGCAGACAAGGAGTGCCTGGTCTGCGATTATTGCGGCAATATCCACTATCCCGCGCCTAATGCCGAGGGCATTCGAGTGCTGGATGAGCCGTCCAAATTATCCTGCCCGGTGTGTGCGATCCCGCTGGTGCACGCGGCTTCCGGAGGCGAACGGATTCTCTACTGTAACCACTGCCACGGCAATCTGATTTCCATGGACCTATTCATGGCGGTGGTTCAGGATCTTCGCTCCCGGCGCGACACCACGGCCGGTAGTGCGCACCCGATCAACTGGAAGGATCTGGATCGCCGGATCAATTGCCCGCAATGCGGCCGGCAAATGGACACGCATCCGTACGGTGGAGGCGGCAGCGTCATCATCGACGATTGTGAGAACTGCTCGCTCAACTGGCTGGATTACAGCGAACTCGATCGCATCGTTCGGGCGCCGGATCGTGAGTACACACGCGCGGCCCGGGACAGCTAACCCCTGGTCTTACGCCACTTGCCCTTGTAGTGCTGGAAATTCTTCTTGGCATGCTTGGAGCGTTTGAAGGAAGGCTTTTGGTAGCCTCTTGTCTTCGCCTCGGCTAGCGGGGCGCCTACCAGGACGGCCATGCCGCAGAAAAGAATCAGCTTCCGGATCAGCATAGGAATTTGCTCCTTGTAGTACTAGTCGGCTGTCCGCGCAGAACTCTTTAGCCGCCGGAACCCGCCCGGCGGTAATACCCACGCTTCGCCTTCACCAACACCTGCCCTTCCCGCTTCATGACATCCTTTGAAACTTGCAGCTTGATTTCGCAGAACTTGCCTGGCGGCTGGTCCACTGACGCCCGATAGCCCAGGCTGTACCGCGTGCGAATCCGATCGATCAAATCCGCAAGCTTCGCCGCCACTTCTTCCTTGCCCGACTTCATCACCTGCCCGCCGGTTTGTTCCGCGTATTTGTATACATCACCCGGCGGATAGTGCTTGCGGCCTGCCGCGAAAATAGGGTTCTTGGTGTACAGCACCGACATCGTATGCGACATCGCGCTGCTTTCCAGCAGCGATGACACCACCGTTCCGGTTTCCAGGAGTTCTTGAAGAGTGTCTATTTCGGTGTGCAGGTGGTCCACCGATACACTCTTGCGGTTGCCCCGCCTGTCAGACGGGACGTTCGGTACATTGTCCGTCAGCCAGACGATCACTCGACGGCTTGTGGGATTCTTCGCCTTGGCAGCTTGCGCGGCCGCCTGAAATACGCCTTCGTTGAAAAATGCAGGCTCGTCGCTGTCCATTTCGCTGGCCTTCTCGATCGCCGCCACTGTCAACGCCCGATCCGTCGTGAAATCCTGAAGCAATTTCGCCGACGCGGCATAAACCATCACCGCCGTCTCATCTTCCGGTTTCAAGTGTTTAAGCGCCGCGAGCGCGCCATTGGCCAGCGGTTTCAGAACCGGGCGCACGCTGTCCGTCAAGTCAAACAGGAATACGATTGAAAGCGGCAGCCGATCCTGGCTGAAGGATACGATCTCTTGCCTGACCCCATCCTCGGAAAGCTCAAAATCTTCGCGTTTGAGCGCGCCGACGGGACGGCCGGTTTTCTTGTGCACCACTTGCGCGTCCACCACGACCAGATCCACCGTAACTCGAATTATTGGTTCGGGCGGCGCCTGCGCGAGCAGGATGAGAGGCAACAATGAGGTGACAGGAAGCTGTGAAAAAATCAAGAACCGATTTCGAGGAACGGAGGAAGCCGCTGGATACCTCGCCTGTTTCTGGTGTTCCTTGTGTTCCTCGTATTCCTTTGTGTTCTTGATTCTTTCACACTTTCCCGTCACCCTATTTCAGACGCGGGCGGTCTTTGGTCCCGTTTCAAGAAAGTTAGTGGTATCAGTCACTTCCGGTATAGTCCCAATTATTCGATGAGAATATCTCCTACTGCTGGGCACGTATAGTTAAGTGCGAAATCTATGTTGGGCGCTGCTCTGGACGATACCGCTGAATGCTTCGGTTATCGTGCAGTTGAAGGTAGTGGAGGGCGAGGGGACCGTGTACCGAACGGGCACGCGCGCCACTCGCGGCCTTACCGTTTTGGTGACGGATGAAACCGGGAAACCCGTGGAGAACGCGGCGGTGAGCTTCCGCCTGCCGGACGAAGGAGCAACCGGGGTCTTCAGCTCCGGACTGCGCACGGAGGTGGTCACAACGGGCGTGAACGGCCGGGCCACGGTGTGGGGCATGCAGTGGAACAAGACCCCCGGACCGGTTGAGATTCGCATCACGACCGTGAAGGACCAGGCCCGCGCCGGCATAGTCAGCACTCAATATCTAAGCGACGCCATCGCGCCCAAGGCGGGCGGCGAAGGGACTTTTTCGGCATCGCACAAGGGTAAAACCAAATGGGTACTTATCGCGGCAGCGGCCGGTGGAGCGGTGGCCGGGTTGGCTTTCGGCAGATCGAAAGCCACTGCAGCGGCGGCGGCGCCCCCGCCAGCAGCCACGTCAATCGGCAATCCGAGCATCACCATAGGGCATCCGCAATGAAGGCTTTGTTGATAATCCTCTCGATAACGCCAATCGCGATGTGGGCACAGCTCGCCGCGCCGCAGGTCGGATTTATTCAGGACAGCGGCAACACGCTGCGTCCGGTTTATGGCCTTGCTGGCAATTTCATCCTGGGCGATCCGGTGGCGGCCAACATGGAATCAGCTTCTTTTTCCGGATTGTTTGGCATCGTGAAGACGACGTCCGCGCTCGTTGTAGTCGATCGCCAGGGTCAGGTGGTTGCAAGTCAGGACGCAGCCGCCGGCCCTGCACTGTTTGCGTTTTCAAGAAATGGCGCGCCCGCGCTGGCTTATTTGCCGAACGCGAATGCCCTGCTGCAGTGGAGCGACGGCGTGTTCCAGCAAGTCCCGCTAGACCCGCAGACCACCGTCGTTTCGATCGCCGCGGTAGATCCCGGCCAAGCTGCGTTCATCCTGCAACGGGATGACGGCCTGTGGGACGTCCGCATCCTGCTTTCCACCGGAGAAGTGATTTCCCAAACCGCGATTGTGGGCGTCGCAGCGCCGGCCTTGATGCTCGCGACTGGAGAACTGCTTTACGGCGACGCGAACGGGATCGTGTTGAGGAGGCCCGACGGATCCGAAAAGCACATCGACGCCCAACTGCCGCCCACATTCGCATTCCAGCAAATGGGAGACGGTTGGATTCAGGTTCGCGATTTAGCAACGCAGCAGCAGTACGCCGTTCGTCTTTCGGAAGGGAAGGAACAATTCTATGCGCTGCCCGGGGTAGATCAATGATCGCCCGGATACTGCTGTTCCTCTCAGTTCTGTCCCTGCCTGCATTGGCGCAGATTCAGGTCTTGCAGTTCGATGGCACGACCGAAATTCCGGTTGGAAGCGTCGTGGATATGGGATCGGCTGCCCCTGGCGACGTCGTCGAAGTACGATTCCGGGTGCGAAACATCGGCAGCGCCATGACCCCACTGCAGACTCTTTCGATTACCGGCGCGGGATTCAAAATTTCGGTCGCGCCGTCGCTGCCTTACACGCTTGCGCCCTATTCAGGGCCCGCTTCAGAAGCTGAATTCCGCGTGGCCTTCAATCCCACGGCCGCCGGGGCGTACAGCGGGTTTCTATTGGTGAACACCATCAACATCATTGTGCGAGGAACTGCAACCGCCTCGGCGGCTTTGACGCTCGCGGGTAGTAGCGCTCCACTCGCGGCCGGCGCCGTCATCGACTTCGGGTCCTTGCTGCGAGGCGGCAGCCGTCTACAGAATCTTACGCTCTCGAATTCAAGCGCGGGCGCCATCACGGTCGGTGCGCTGACAGTTAGCGGCACGGGGTTCCGCGGCCCTATCGGCGCGGCGGCGCCGGTACAGCTTGCGGCAGGCCAATCGGTTTCGTTCCAAATTGCATTCGAGCCGCTAACGGGCCAACCCGCCAAGGGCACGCTCACGGTAGACAAACGCTCTTTTTCACTTACCGGCCAGGGTCTGGACCCGCCGCTTCCTACCGCCTCGATCGTATTTGGTTCGCCGACGGCCGCCAGTTCGCAACAGAACACAGTCTCCATCCCGTTGGCGTCCGCATCGCAAGTTAGCGGGACTGGAACCTTGACGCTGGAGTTTCGCTCGGGCGTGACGGGCATCACCGACGACTCCGCAATTCAATTCATGTCCGGACCGAAACGCGCCGCGACCGTGACTATCGCGGTCGGCGATACGACTGCAAAGTTCGGCACACAATCCAGTATTTCGTTTCAGACCGGCGCCACGGCTGGAACGCTGGTATTCACCTTGACGCTTCCAACTGGATTGCAGCAGACCAGCCTCACGGTCGCGCCGGCCTCCATCAATATCGATACGGCAACCGGTGTGCGGCGAGTGAACGATCTGGACATAAGCCTGACCGGCTTCGACAACACCTATTCCGCGTCGCAGCTAGCCTTCACCTTTTTCGACAGGAGCGGCGCGACCATGCAACCCGGCGTGATTCGCGTGGACGTGACATCCGATTTCCGCCTCTATTTCAATTCCACCAAGACCGGCGGCGCATTTGCCTTGCTGGCCACTTTTCCGGTGAGTGGCGACGCCACGCAAGTAGGGGGCGCCGACGTGCAAATCACAAATTCCGCCGGCGTCGCAAAAACTCAGCGCATCAATTTCTAAATCCCGTAATCTAGATGCATGCCGTTTTCCAAGCCGGTTGCATTGACCATCGCCGGGTCCGATCCTAGCGGCGGGGCTGGCATTCAAGCCGATCTCAAAACTTTTCATCAGTTCGGCGTTTACGGCGAGGCGGTGATCACGCTCGTCACTGTGCAGAACACGCGTGGAGTTGAGCGCGTCGAGTGCCTGCCGGCCAATCTTGTGACCCAGCAGATTCATGCGGTCCTCAGTGACATCCCGCCGATGGCGGTCAAGACCGGGGCGCTAGGCAATCGGGAAATTATTGAGGCCGTCACCCAGGCCGCTCATGATTTTCGTTGTCCGTTGGTGGTGGATCCCGTGATGGTTAGCAAGCACGGTGCATCGCTGCTGTCCGCGGATGCCATCGACGTTCTGAAGACGCACTTTCTGCCCCGCGCTTTCCTGCTCACGCCAAATCTGGACGAAGCCGGAATTCTGGCTGGAATCGAAGTGCGCGACATCGCGGGGATGCGGGAAGCCGCTACGAAGCTTTCCGCGTTAGGGCCTCAAGCCATTTTGGTGAAAGGTGGCCATCTGGCAGGCGAAGCCACCGACATTCTGTTTTATCAAGGTGAGTGGACCGAATTCACCGCGCCGCGCATAAACACGCGGAATACTCATGGAACCGGCTGCACTTATTCCGCCGCGATCACGGCGCTGCTGGCGCGCGGCGTCGATCTTCGTAGTGCGGCGCCGAGAGCGAAACAGTACATCACGGAGGCAATCCGAACTGGACCGGGCTTAGGAGCGGGGGCAGGTCCAGTAAACCATCACGCAGTGGTTACTTAGACTCCGCGGGTGGCGTGGACTGCGAGCCGTCCTGCTTCGGCTGATCCGGCAGGATAAACGAAGTCTCGCCCGGCCGCAGGAGCTTCAACTTTTTCCGGATTTCCAGTTCCTGCTCCGAGGGACTCAGCTCCAGCTTCTTGATTCGGCCGCGCCGGTATTCATTCTCGCGCTGTAGATTGGCGTTCTCTTCTTCCACCTTGCGGATCTCACGCCACTTGTCGCGCAGGCCCGGAATCCCTTGCGGGCCTCGCAGCGTGATGAACCCATAGGCTCCCGCAAGCCCGAAGGCGATCAGGAAAAGAACGCGGCGGACGGTGGTATTCATGATACGGCGGTATGAGTCCTTATATTTGTTTATAATCCTCTTTTGCCAAAAGATCCAGTGCAAACGCGAAAAAAACTACAATGACCGA
>DATDHK010000507.1:0-11448 GCA_036521635.1 Bryobacteraceae bacterium
GGAAGGCCTGGAAGAATGCATCGACTTGCGCGACTACGGCAATCTCGACACGCACCTCGAACCCTGCCGGCGCAGATTGCCATCCGAACTGGATAGCACGCTGGAACCGATTTGCAAGACACCGGGCGTCGAAGCCATTGACCGCTCGGACGGAGAGCTGAGCCTGCGCGTGCACGGTCTGGAATTCGCGAGAACGCAAGCCGGCACAATTCTCGCGGGCCTGCAATCACGCCGTTCGTCGAACACCGGCGAAGTATTGCAACTGGCCACCGAATTAAGCCGCCTCCGTTCGCCCAATGCAGCCGACCGGCAAAATCCCTTGTATCTGAAAAATCCGGAATCGTGGCTCGAATCGCAAGTCCGGAATCGGATTGAGGAGGTGGACGCGCGGCTGCTGCCATCGCCTATCTACGGGCAAGTGCCGGCCTTCGCCGCGGCCGATCGAGGCGTTCTGGATTTGCTGGCGGCGGACCATGGCGGAAGACTGACAGTGCTGGAGTTGAAAGCTTCCGAAGACATCCACCTTCCTTTGCAAGCCCTGGATTATTGGATGCGCGTGAAGTGGCACCTCGACCGGCGCGAGTTTAGCGCGAACGGCTACTTTCCCGGAATTGAATTGCTCCGCGATCCGCCGCGGCTGTTATTGATATCTCCCGCGCTCGATTATCATCCTTCCAACGAATGCGTTCTGCGGTACATATCGCCGGGCATCGAAATCGAGAGGGTGGGCGTCGGCTTAGAATGGCAGTGGGGGCTGAAGGTGATGTTCCGCTCCTCTACTCGTCATGTCTGTAAAACTTTTCCAACATATTAAAGATGCGCTCGGCAACCTCGATCCGGACGAAATCCGCCGTCACACCCAACGGCCCATGCGGATTTTTCTCTACGCCAATCACGAAGAAGCTCACCGTGAGATGGAGGATTTTTTCGCGCCGCCGCAACTTTCGGACGCCAAGCGAGCCGAATTGCGGCACATTATGTATCGCGCTTCCGAAGGATCTTTGCCGTCCGAGAGTCATGACCTGGAGATTTACTTCGAAGACTCGCCGCAAAGCTTATTCACTTCGGCGCGGAAGGTTTTTGCTTTTTCTCCCGATGATCCGCAGCGAACCGTCAGCGAGGTCTTGGCGCACCGGCCGGACCTCGCGATCCCGCTGGCGCTGCACGTCCATCCGTTTCGCGAAGAAGTTTCCAAGCGCATCGTAAAGAAAGTTGCCCGCGAAAACGCCCTCTTCTCGATTGCCACGGCCATCCCCGATATCATTCCGTTTGTTTCCCTGCCCTGGGCGATCGGAGAATTTGCGTCGGACACTGCCGTCTTGACGGCCAACCAGATCCGGATGGCGTTTCTTCTAGCCGCCGCCAGCGATCGCACGGTGGGCTATCGCGAGCAGAAAGGCGAGATCGCCACCATCGTCGCGGGCGCTTTTGGATGGCGCGCGCTGGCGCGCGAGCTGGTCGGCAAGATTCCAATGGGCGGCGGTTTGTTACCCAAAGCCGCGATCGCTTACGCCGGAACCCGCGTGGCCGGCATGTCGCTCGAGCGCTACTATCGGCTGGGCCGCGCCTATACGCGCGCCGAGCGCCGCATGGCTTATGAAGATGCTTTGGAACGCGGGAAGACCTTCGCCGCGTCTCTATTAGAGGGATTGAAAAAGAAGTGATCGGCTTCCGGTGACCGGTGGCCGGTGATAAACTTAGACCTAGGAGGTCATAATCATGTTGCTTCGTGTGACCGCGGTTTTTGTTGCAATTGCCAGTTTTTGCGCGGCGGACGTCCTGACGCTTCGTAGCGGTCAGGTGGTTCGCGGCGAATATCTCGGAGGCGATTCGCGTCACGTCAAAATGGCCGTTGGCGATCGCGTTGAGTCGTACTCAGTGGACGAAGTGACCAACCTTCAGTTCGGCGGCGGGCAGCGGCTAAATGATCAAGACGGCCGCGATCGAAGAGAAGGCGGATTCAGGGAGCCTCCTCCTCCTCCGCCGCCCCCGCCGGCTTCCTACTCGATGCAAATTCCAGCGGGCACTCCCGTTACGGTTCGGATGATTGACGGCGTGGATTCCGAACAGACCAGGCTGGGCCAGACCTTCCGCGCCAGCATCGATGAGCCGGTGCTGGTGGATGGACAGACTGTGATTCCGCGCGGCGCGGACGCGGTCGCGAAACTGGTGGAGGACAAGGAATCCGGCAAATTCGCCGGCAAAACAATCCTCACTCTGGCGCTCATGCAAGTGATGGTGAACGGGCGGATGATCGACATTTCGACCGGCGATGTTTCGCAAGCCAGCGGCTCGCGCGGCGCGCGCACGGCCAAGGTGGTGGGCGGCACGGCGGCGCTGGGCGCAATCATCGGCGGAATCGCTGGTGGCGGCAAGGGTGCGGCCATCGGCGCCGGCTCTGGCGCGGCGGTCGGTGGCGGAATTGAGTTGATGACGAAAGGCCAGCGCGTCAGGATTCCATCTGAAACCCGCTTGACGTTTACGCTGCAACAGCCCGCGAACATCTGATGGTACAGCGCTCATCTATCGCTTCCGATATCGCTTCCGAGCCGCGACCCGAACTTGCCGCAACAAAATAAACCGGTGGCGCTCGTTACGGGCGCCGCTCGCGGAATTGGCCGCGCGATTGCCATCGAGCTTGCGAAGACTCACATCGTGGTCGCGACGTATCGCGGGAATCGTCAAGCCGCCGAGTCCCTGGCCGCCGAAACCGGCGCCGAGACCATTCAGAGCGACATCGGTTCCGCCACGGATCGCGATGCACTGGTGACGCATCTCAAATCGCGTTACGGGCAATTGGATTTGCTGGTCAACAACGCGGGTATCGCTCCGCGCGAGCGCCGCGACATGCTGGACTCGACCGAGGCCAGCTACGATGAGCTGCTCGGCACCAATCTGAAGGGTCCACATTTTCTGACGCAGCAAATCGCGCGCTGGATGATGGAGCGCCGTCATGGCCGCATCGTCTTCATCACCTCGATTTCAAGCTACACGGCGTCCACGAATCGCGCGGAGTATTGCATCTCGAAAGCGGGACTCAGCATGAGCGTCGCGCTGTACGCCAGCCGCCTGGCCGCCGAAAATGTGCAAGTCTTCGAGATCCGCCCGGGAATAATCCGCACCGACATGATTGCCGCGGTGGAAAAAGCCTACGACGAAAAGATCGCGGCCGGCCTGCTGCCCCAGCGCCGCATGGGCGAGCCTAGCGACGTAGCGCGAACGGTCCGCGCAATCGCCGACGGATTGCTGGACTACTCAACCGGTCAGGTAATCAATGTAGATGGCGGATTCCATTTGCGGACGCTATGACGCTCTCTTCCGATTCTCTTACTGCGTTTGCGTACGAGTTGCTCACCAGCGCACAGGTGTCGCACGCAAAGGCCGAGATCGTGGCGAAATCATTGGTTGCCGCAAACCTTCGCGGTGTGGATTCGCACGGCCTGCAATTGCTGCCGTTTTACATCGACCTGATCCTGATGGGCAACATCGATATTCACACCGATGGCCGTGTGATTTCGGAGAGCGGCAGTTGCATGATCTATGACGCTCAAAATGGAATCGGCCAGTGGATTTCCAGCCTGTGCTGCGAGCATGCGATCCGGCTGGCGCAAATTCACGGCCTCGGTTTGGTGGTAGCGCGCGAGTCGAATCACTTTGGGGCCGCGGCCTTCTGGGCGCAACGCATGTCGTCGGCGGGCATGCTTGGAATTGTGATGTGCAACGCATCGCCTTTGGTGGCCCCGTGGCAGGGGAAAGACCCGCGATTCGGCACCAATCCGATCTGCATGTCCGTTCCCGGACCGGACACTTGGCTGCTGGACATGGCCACGACGACAGTGGCGCTGGGGAAAATTCTGAACGCTCAGTTCCACGGCCGCACTACGATCCCGGCAGACTGGGCGATGGATTCCGATGGCGTTCCGACCACCGATACGCAGACTGCTCTCAGCGGTCTGCTGATGCCCCTCGGCGGATACAAAGGCAGCGGGCTGGCGATGATGGTCGAAATTCTGTGCGCCGTTCTGGGCGGCGGCGGGATGTGCACCGAACTCGGCGGAATTCGGGTGCAGGGACAACCCATGCGCACCAGCCAATTTTTCCTGGCGATCGACGTAGCGCGTTTCATGCCTCCGAATCAATTTGAAACGCGCATGCGAGCCCTGGTTGAAATGGTGAAATCTTCGAAGACCGCCAAGGGATTCGATGAAGTGCTGGTGGCGGGCGAGCCGGAATGGCGCGCGGAAGCACAGCGCCGGAGCGATGGAATACCGCTCTCGGACGGCGTTTGGCAGAATCTGGTGGCGGTCGCGGAAAAGTTGGGAGTGGACTTGCCCACTACCCACCACCTACCGCCCACCCCCCGTTAGAATGTAGAGATGCCCGGTGAAGAAAAGCCAGTCGCGAGCTTCGAGAATGGGCTCCAGGAACTCGAGCAGATCGTCAAGGAAATGGAGAGCGCCGACCTGCCGCTGGAGCGCGCGCTCGATCTGTTTGAAAAAGGAATGCGCCTGAGCGAGAGCTGCCGCAAACAGTTGGAAGCGGCCGAGACGCGGATCGAAATGTTGGTGCGGCGAGGCGACAAAACTCAGGCTGAGCCGTTTCGTCCGGACAAAGCATGACGCTCGCGGAATACCTGGCGAGCCAGCAACGGCGGATCGATGCTGCGCTCCAGCATTGGGTACCCTCCGATTCGACGCCGCCCAAATCCATTCACAAAGCCATGCGCTACAGCTTGTTCGCCGGCGGAAAGCGCATCCGGCCGGTCCTGTGTATGGCAGCGGCGGAAGCGGTCTCGGATTCACCCGATGGAATCGAATCGGCCGCGTGCACGCTGGAACTGATCCACACTTATTCGCTGATTCATGACGATCTGCCAGCCCTCGATAATGACGACCTGCGGCGCGGCGTACCCACCTGCCACAAAGTTTTTGGCGACGCAATGGCCATCCTGGCGGGCGATGCTTTGCTGACGCTGGCGTTTCAGGTGCTCGCGCAAATGGAATGCGAACCGGCGCGGAAGACCCAATTAATTGCCGAGCTCGCGGTTGCCGCCGGCACGGTCGACGGCATGATCGGCGGCCAGGTGAACGATATCGAAGGCGAAGGAAAGCATCCGGACTCCGCGCTGCTTTACAACATTCATCACGCCAAGACCGGCGCGCTTTTGAAGGCCAGCTTGCGGATGGGCGGCATCTATGCCGGATGCGACGATGAGCAGTTGCAGGCGTTGTCAAACTACGGCGAGCACGTCGGCTTGGCGTTTCAGATTGTGGACGACGTGCTGGACGTGGAGCAACCGTCGGAGACGCTGGGCAAGACCGCCGGCAAAGATGCGCAGCAGAAGAAGATTACATTTCCCGCCGTGTATGGAATTCAGCGATCGCGCGAGATGGCCGAAGAAGAGCGCATCGCGGCGCATCTGGCGCTGCGATCTTTCGACGAGCGCGCGGAACGGCTGCGGGAATTGGCCGATTTGATCGTGCGGCGTAAAACGTGAATGTCGAAGGGCGCGCAGCGGCTCGATCTGATCCTGGTGGAGCGCGGATTAGCGCAGTCGCGGGAGAAAGCCCGCGCCCTGATTCTGGCTGGGCAAGTGCTGGTTGAAGGGCAGAAGGCCGACAAGGTCGGTCACAACGTTTCCATCGACAGCCAAATCGAAATACTCGAATCGCCCAAATACGTCGGCCGCGGCGGACTGAAGCTCGAAGCCGCGCTCGATCATTTCCACATTCAAACAGCCGGCAAAGTCTGCCTCGACATCGGATCGTCAACCGGCGGATTTACGGACTGCCTGCTGCAACGCGGCGCCGCGCGCGTTTACGCCATCGATGTAGGCACCGGACAACTCGATTGGAAATTGCGGAACGATCCGCGGGTGATCGTGCAGGAGCAGGTGAACGCGCGCTATCTTGGCCGCGGTGAAGTTCCGGAGCCCGTCGATCTCGCCGTTTGCGATGTGAGCTTCATCTCCATCACAATGATCTTACCCGTGTTGCCGAACCTGCTTGCGGAAAGCGCGGAAATGGTTATTCTAGTAAAGCCCCAGTTCGAGC
Organism: Bryobacteraceae bacterium; assembly: GCA_036521635.1. Classification (GTDB taxonomy): domain Bacteria; phylum Acidobacteriota; class Terriglobia; order Bryobacterales; family Bryobacteraceae; genus Palsa-89. Next base: position 6,054 of record DATDHK010000507.1, read on the forward strand.
TGGAACGGCATCAGGTGGGCAAAGGAGGGATTATTCGCGACGCCGCGTTGCACCAGCAGGCATGCCGGCGCGTGGAAGAAGCCGTCGAGCGGCTGGGCTACCGGTCCGAAATAATCCCCTCGCCGATTCTGGGCGCGGAAGGAAATCGGGAGTTCCTCTTGTATGCCAGACATTAGAGTGGTCGGCATCATGGCTAAGCCGGGGATTCCGCACGCCTCGGCGATTGTGCCGGAGCTGGTCCAATGGCTGGAATCCCGCGGTGTGCAATCGCGCGTGGATGAAGAAACCGCGAATTACCTGGGCCGCAAGGACGGGCTGCCGCGCGCGGAAGTTCCCGATGGCGCGCAACTCGTAATCGTTTTGGGCGGCGATGGCACGCTACTGGCCGCGGCGCGCGCGGTCGCCGGCCGCGTGATTCCGCTGTTTCCCGTGAACCTGGGCGGCTTGGGATTTCTCACCGCCATCACGCTGGAGCAACTCTATCCGGAGCTGGAGCGGGCTCTTCGGAACGAGCAGCGAGTGGTGCCGCGGCGCATGTTGCACGGAGAGCTGGTGCGCCAGTCGGAAACCGTGAAAGCCTACGAAGCGCTCAATGACGTGGTGATTTCGAAGACGCAAATTGCGCGCATGATCGATCTGGAGACTCACGTCGATTCCCAGTACGTCAGCACCTTCAAAGCCGATGGCCTGATTGTTGCGACGCCCACCGGGTCTACCGCATACTCACTGTCGGCCGGCGGCCCTATCGTTTTTCCCGCAGTGGCGGCGCTGTGCATCACGCCGGTGTGTCCGCATATGCTGACCAACCGGCCGGTGCTGGTTCCGGACACGAGCGTTATCGAAATCATTTGTCTGGCGGGCGACCGCGAAGCGTTCCTGACGGTGGACGGCCAGGTAGGAGAACCGTTGATGCACGGCGATCGATTGATTTGCCGCAGCTCGCCGCACAGCGTCCACCTCATCCGTCCGCCCAAGATGTTTTTCTTCGATGTTTTGCGGCAAAAACTAAAATGGGGCGAACGATGAAGCGAGTCTCTCTCACAGCGTGGATCTTCATTGCGATGGTGCTGGGCGTAGCGTTGGGCGCCATGTTTCCCGAGGTCGGCAAAGCGGACTGGATGGGAGCGATCTCCAACGTTTTCCTGCGCCTCATCAAGTCCATCATCGCGCCGCTGATCTTCGCGACTTTGGTCTACGGAATCGCGGGCACAGGCAGCGTGAAGACCATGGGCCGCATCGGCCTGAAGGCCATTGTTTATTTCGAAGTGCTGACCACTATCGCGCTGTTCCTGGGATTGGGTGCGGTGAACCTGGTGCGTCCGGGCGAAGGGATGACGCTGGAACGCGCGCCTACGGAAACCGGATTGGCGCAGACCACTCCCACTTTGTCGGGTACTCTTGAACACACTTTCCCCGCAAGCGTGATTGACGCTATGGCGCGCGGCGACGTGTTGCAGATCGTGGTGTTCGCCTTCTTGTTCGGCGCGGCGTGCGCGGCCATTGGAGCGAAGGCTGGCCCCGTCGTCGACGTTTGCAAGTCGCTTTCCGAAGTGATGTTTCGATACACGAAGTACGTAATGTACCTGGCGCCAATCGGCGTCGGCGCGGCCATGGCGCACACCATCGGCGGCAAAGGAATCGGCGTATTGCTCGGCCTGGGCAAGCTGGTGTTGACGCTCTACGGCGCGCTGTTTATTTTCGTTTTTGTTGTTTTGGCCGCGGTGGCTGTGATCGCCCGGATTCCCATGAAGCCCTTTGTGCGTGCAGCGCGCGAGCCATTTATCCTGGCGTTCTCAACGGCGTCGAGCGAGGCGGCCCTCCCGTTGGCTCTGGAGAATCTCGAGTTGATGGGCGTGCCGAAACACATTGTGGCGTTCGTTCTTCCAACCGGATACAGCTTCAATCTGGACGGCAGCACACTCTACCTTTCGCTGGCTTCCGTCTTTGTCGCGCAGGCCGCGGGCGTGCACATGCCGCTGAGCCAGCAGTTACTAATGATGCTCACGCTGATGCTGACCAGCAAGGGCGTGGCCGCGGTCCCGCGCGCATCGCTCGTGATCCTGGCGGGAACTCTGGCAAGTTTCGGTTTGCCGATCGCGGGCGTGGCGCTGATTCTTGGAGCGGACGCGTTGATGGACATGGCGCGCACGTCGGTAAATCTGCTGGGCAACTGCATGGCGACGGTGGTGGTGGCGCGCTGGGAAGGCGTGAAGTTCGATCAGGACGCACCAACGTTGGTGGAAGCCGAAAGCTAACCGTGTGGGCAGGTTGGTAACCTGCGGCGGATTGGTAATCCGCCCAGTGTTTAATTCAGAATATTCCTTACGGGCCGATTGCCAATCGGCCGCAGGTTACCAACCTGCCCCACAAATTAATCCTGACGCAGCGCCACCAGCGGGTCCACCCTCGCTGCGCGCCGTGCCGGGATGTAGCACGCCAGTAGACTTATCGCAGCCAGCAACAACGGAACCGCCGTGTATACGAATGGATCGCGCGCGCTGACCCCAACCAGCAAACTTCCGAGCAGCCGCGACGCCAGCAGCGAAAGCGCCAGCCCGATCGCCACACCCACCGCCGTCAGCTTCATCCCCTGCCCCAAAACCAAACGCGCAACTGAACCGGGATCGGCGCCCACTGCGATCCGAATCCCAATCTCACGCGTGCGGCGGCTCACTGAATATGCGATGACGCCATACAACCCGCCTACCGAAAGCAACAATCCGAACACGCCGATCACCGTGACAAGCTGCGTGATCAACCGGTTCCCAAACAGAGCGCCTTCTTCGAAAAATCGATCCATGGTTTGAACTCCCTCCACCGGCGTTCCAGGATCGAGGCGGCGGATTTCCGCCAGCACCGGCGCGGCGAGCGTTGCGGGATCCACGGCGCTCTCGACGTGCAACGTCATCAGCCCGCTGTACTGCTGGGCAAACGGCAGGTACAGGAATGGCTGCGGCTGCTCGGACAAATCCCGGTACTTGATGTTCTTCGCGATGCCTACCACTTCGAGATTCTGTTTCCCGATCTGAATTCGTCCGCCGATTGGATTTCGATGAGGCCAGTAACTCTTCGCCATCGTTTCGTTGACGATCGCAACCGGAGGAGACGATGCCGTATCGCGGTCATCGAACATGCGCCCGTTCACCACTGGAATCTGCATCACCGTGAAATAGCGGCTGTCCACGATATTCGAAAGTATCGAAAGACTGCGCTGGCCCTGCCGCAGCTCGTAGCCTTCCACCATCACGTCGCTCTTCGTACCGGTCAGGCCGAGCGGGACATGCTGAGCCAGCATCGCGGCGCGAACGCCCGGAAGCTGCTCCACGCGATCGACAAGCTGCCGGTAAAACGCACGCGCCTGTGTTTCCTGGTAGCGCACCAGCGACGGATCCAGCAGCATGATCAACAGATGATCCGTCCTAAAACCAGCGCGAAAGTGGGCGAGGTTCGCAAAGTCTTTCACCAGCAGACCCGATACCAGCAACAGCACCATCGATAAAGCGACCTGGCCGGCCACCAGCAGATTCCGAATCTGAAACCGGCGCCGTTTGCCGGAAAGCGCCGAGTCGCCCGCTTTCAACGTGCCGCTCAAATCCGGCTTGAGCGTATGCCATGCGGGCGCGATTCCGAAGACGATTCCGCTGAGCACCGATGCCGCCGCGCAGAAGATCAAGACCCGCAGATCCAGGCGCGTCACCAGCCAGACCGGAAATCCGGTGGGCAGCCGGATGGAAGAAAAGAATTGAATGCCGGCGAGAGCCAGCAGTAGGCCGGCCGCGCCGCCCGCCAACGAAAGCAGCATGCTTTCGGTGAATAACTGCCGGAACAAACGCGCGCGTCCCGCGCCAATGGCGAGACGAATGGCGATTTCGCGGGAGCGCGCTCTCGCCCGCGCCAACAACAGGCTGGCAACATTCGCGCACGCGATCAGCAGCACCAGGCCGGCGATCGCCAGCAGGATCGCTACCTGCGCGGAATCCTCCGGTTCGATTCGAAAACGGGCTTGAATTTCCGGCATCGCCAAAACGCTCCGGTTGCGATTTGTTTCCGGATAAGCCTTCTCCAGATTGCGCGCGATGGCCTGAAGTTCCGCCTGCGCCTGGGCCGCTGTGTTTCCGGCGCCAAGACGCCCGTAGACCAGCAGATTGGCACGATCGCGTTGCTCCAGCGGATTCTTGCCGTCCGCGGAGAAACGCGGCAATACACCGATCGGCACGTACATCGTTTCGTGCACGTAGCGATCCAACCCCGGAAACGTTTTCGGCGCGACGCCGATGATCGTGAAGTCGATTTTGCTCAACGTAACGGTCCGCCCGATCACCGAGGGATCGCCGTCAAATTGGGATTGCCAGACAGAGTCGCTGAGAACGACCACCGGCGAGCGCTCGTCGTCCGCACGGAAACCGCGGCCGAGGGCAGGCTGCACGCCCAGCGCATCGAAGAAGTCTGGAGTGACCGCGAGGCCGAGCCTGATCTGCGCCGGCGCGTTCGGATTAGGATTGAAACCGAGTGGAATGTTGCTGGAAGCCACCAACGCAGAAAGCGTTTTACTCCGATCGCGAAAATCAACATAGTCGCGGTACGAAATGCCGCCAAACGGGACGGAGGGCGAAGTGCTAACCACCCGCACCATTTCGGCGGGGCGCGCCACTGGCAGCGGCCGGAGGAGCATGGCGTCCGCCAGGCTGAACATTGAGGTGTTGGCGCCGATCCCGACGGCCAGCGAAACGATGGCCACCGCGGTGAAGCCGGGATTTGCGGCGAGCATGCGCAGGCCGTAGCGAATGTCGTTCCAGAGTACGGACATGGTTCTTCCTCTTAAGATGATGGAACGCACGGCGCCGGTGAATTGTTCGAGCTTTTTGCTGCCTTAAGCCAGCGCCGACTGCGACAAGCCGGCTTTCAAGTACCAGGGCTTGGCGCTTGTGATCGCTGCGTTGACGGAATTTATGTTCTTCACGCCTTCAGTGGATAGCCAGTCCTCCAACGCCTTAGCGCCCTGCTTCCCGTAAATGGGAACGCCGTCTGCCCAGGTTGCGCGTCCGCAAAGGACACCGGAATAATCCGTGCCCGATTCGGCGGCCATGCTCAGATTCTCAATGAACACGGGATTGCTGACGCCCGCGCTCAAATAAATGAATGGCTTCTTTGCCGCGCTGGCAGCGTTCCGGAAATGCTCCAGGGCCTCCTGACGCGTATACGCCTTCTGCCCTTTGTAGGCGGTGCTTCCCTCGACGTAGACCGCGTTGATGGGAACTTCAACCTTCAACACATCCACGCCGTACTGCGGTAGCGAGAACTCGGCCATATAGCGCTGCACCTTCTGGGGCTTCACGCGGGCGAACTCCAGGCTCTTTTCGTCGGCGATGGCATCGCTATAGGCGAGCGGTTCCAG
>DATDHK010000508.1:0-11886 GCA_036521635.1 Bryobacteraceae bacterium
ATTCCCGTGATGTTCAAGAGCGGTGAGTTTCCCTTCCATCAACTGGTCAAGAAATACGGTGTGCGTTATGTGATCGGCGGGCACGGACACCAATTCAAACGTCTGGAGCAGGATGGCGTCGCCTACATTGAGGCCGGCAGCTCGGGCGGAAAGCTGAAAGGCGCGGGCTTCAGCGGCGGCTGGTTTTTCGGGCAGATCTTCACCACTGTGAAAGGAACGAAGGTGGAGATGACGGTCAAGGAGGTCGACCCTCCGCTAGGCCAGGGTCATCGCATTTCTACCTTGGACTCCACCTGGAACTTCCGGTAGTTGCTCCAGGTCAGCTCCTGCTCCATCGCGACTTTTTTCAACAGCCCGATCCGCCCGGCGCCGCGAACAAATTCACGCTTGGGCACCCACAGCTCGTCGTTGACTCGCATTTGTTCAAAGACCAGTTTCGCTCCTGGATTCAGGCGCGCCAGAAACAGTCCAAAAGAAATGGTGTCCATGGTTTCCGCTTCCAGGCGCACCCATTGATATTCGGATTTGTCGATCCAGAGCTTGCCGCGGATCTTCAACAGCGGTTTCGCGTCGTGCTGTTTCGGTTGATAGCCTGCTTTCGGCGCAGCCAAGATCACCCACACATCGCGGCCATCCACTTTCTCTTCGCCTTCCAGATGGAAAGTATAGAGGTCCGGGATCTCCATGAGAAACTCGCGGTCTTTCTGGCGGCGTTTTTCGTAGCCGGCAATTCGATGCTGTCTCTGGTCGGGCGTCTCGCGCGCCAGTTTGGAAACTTCCTTGTCCAGTTTCTCCTGCTCTTTGCGCTGCTCGTTTGGCGGCAGGGGTTTTCCGTCGCGCTCCAGCATCCGTCGATGAGGCTCGCCGTAAAGAATCACGGTTTCCCAGGCGCTTTTGTCTTCCTTTTTCACTTGGCCGCGCGAATCGAGATGACGCTCCGCCAGCCGCGCGATCCAGGTGTAGTCTTTCATGCGCAGCCAGTTTGCCTGGTCAATCTCAACCGATTTGCGGACGATCTCGCGCGGGTCCTGAGCTAAAAGCCGAACAAACGCAACCGCGATGAGGCTAATCCTGCGACCACTCATGTCCGATTCTTGTCGTCACCACACGCTCCGGACGGCTGCCCGCCGCGTCCATGAAGCGCTCCACCGGCTCGAAAAACGGCTCGCGGCTCAGCCGGAAAGTTTGATGATGCACGGGCAGCAGATGTTCGGCGCCGCAGTCCGCGCCCATACGCCAGGCTTGCTCGGGATTGCAGTGCGAACCGATCCAGGGATTGTAGGCGCCGATGGGCATGATCGCCAGATCCACGGGCCGCGAACTATGTGCCACGTGGAACGTATCGGTGTAGGCTGTATCGCCTCCGAATACGACGCGGTGGCGGCCGGCTTCGATCAGGTAGCCGTTGTAGCCGCGATGAGTGTCGGAGCGAAGCCGGGCGCCCCAATGCCGCACCTGAATCCCGAGAATCGCGAGCGGCCCCACGCGAACGCGCGCTCCCCAGCCGAGTTCGTGCACGCTCTTGTACCTCCGCACGCGCAGCAGGTCGGCGGTGTTCGAAGCGGTCACCACCGATGTGCCCGATCGTTCCAGGCGCCGCAATGTCGGCAGGTCGAAATGATCGAAATGGGCGTGCGAGAGCAAAATCAGATCGATGTGCGGCAGTTGCGGCAAGGGCAAGGCGGGCGCCACGATTCGTTTCAGGCCAACCGTCATTGGACCCACGCGAACTCCGCAACGATTGCCGAGCACCGGATCGGTGAGGATCATGAATCCGTCGATTTTCAGGAGCACCGTGCTATGGCCCAGCCATGCCGCGTGCAGTCCTTTATCGGGCCATTGCGCGGGATGAGGCAGAAACGGCGCCGGCCCCACCGGACGCTTTCGCTCGCGTTGGACCCTTCGAAGAAACTCGGGCGCCGCGACGCGTGCAAATTTGGCTGCGCCGGCCAATTGCACGAGTGCCTGGCGCGTCTTGGGGCAGTTGGCCCTCTTTCGGTGTGTGTCGGAGGAGAACATCAGTGAGAGTTTCGAGCGGATGGACCTACTATTTCAATTATGACATCCAAATTGGCCGTTCTCTGCCTCCTGGCCTGTGCTGCGCCGGCGGGAAGTCTCGGTAGCCATGCGGAATATGTGGGCGGGACGATTTCGAAGATTCCCGAAGGTTGTGCGGGAACGGTCGCCGCTGTCGATGAGCAATTCCTGGTCTTTTATTCCAAAAAGGCGAGCTGGCGCGTTCCCTATGAAAAGATCAACCTGATTGAATACGGCCAGAAGGTGGACCGCCGGTATGTCGCCGCGGTCCTGATTTCCCCGCTGTTTCTGCTTTCCAAGAAGCGGCAACATTTCCTGACCGTCGGCTATTCGGACGACGACAATCATCAGCAGGCCATGATCTTTAAGGTGGAGAAAGGCGATATTCGTTCGCTGCTGGTCAGTCTGGAGGCGCGCACGGGGCGCAAAGTGGAATTCCAGGATGACGATGCTCGCAAGGCGGGCAAGGGATAGGCATGGGGGTATTGTTTTTGGCTCTGACGCTGCTGGCGAATCAGGAGGCGGCCGACAAGTCTCCGGATACCCGGGATAAGTCTCCGGAGGATGAATCTGCCGGCAAGCTCGCGAAGGTCCGGCGAATTTATGTCGACATTCTTACCGGTGGTGATACGGCGTTACAGATTCGCGATCTGCTGATGACCAGCCTTCAGAGATCCAAGCAGTTTCTGATTACCGAAGATGAAGAGAAGGCCGATGCGACATTGAAGGGCACGGGATCGGACCAAGTCTTCACCGATACGTTCCAGTCTTCGGAAGGCATTAACGCGCATTCGCAGGTAGGTGGGGGAGTGAACGGGAGTACGCGGACTAATGGGACTGCGCGATACGCCGGAATGAGCGTTGGTGAAACTGAAAGCCGTCACACGCAGGAACGGAAGCACGAGGCGATCGCTACGGTCCGATTGGTTAGCAAGGACGGGGATGTGATTTGGTCGGCGACGGCGGAAAGCCTGGGCGGCAAGTTTGTGGGGGCCAGCGCGGACGTGGCGGACAAGATCGCCAAGCGGCTGGCGGCGGATTATGCGGCTGCCAGGAAACAGGCTGCGCCGTAGTTGGTAAAGGCCGATTTTACAATCGGCGGCAGGTTGCCAACCTGCCCTACAATGGGCTTGTGAAATGTCTCCGTTTGGCATTGTTGTCTGCGTTGCTCGCAATTTCTGCTTCCGCGCAACCGCTTGTCCGGCTGCAAGGGAACATTGAGCGCATCACTAAGTCCGTTAATGCCGACTGGGGCATCTACATCAAATGCCTCGAAACCGGCGAAGAGATAGCCATCAACGCCGACAAACAGATGGACACTATGAGTGTCATCAAAATCCCGCTGATGGTGGAGGCGTTCCGGCAAATCGAAGCCGGCAAATTCTCGCTTGAAGACAAAGTCACTCTGAAGGAATCCGACAAGCGGCCCGGCACCGGAATCATCCGCTCGCTCGATCCCGGCGCGGTGCTGAGCATCAAGGATCTGTTGACGCTGATGATCATCGTGAGCGACAACACGGCCACGGATTTGATGTTCGACAAAGTCGGCGGCACGGAGCCGGTGAATCAACTGGCGCAGTCGCTCGGTTTGAAAAGCACCCGTGCAACCGGAACTGCCGATGTCTGGTTCAAAGCGCTTCGCGCGGCTCCGTCATCGGTGCAGTTTCACACGGATGGCAAAACGCCGTTCGGCCTCTCGTCACCGCGCGACATGGGAAAACTGCTGGAGATGCTGGAGCACGGCCAGGCAGTCAGCAAAAAATCCAGCGATCTGATGTTGCAGATGATGCGAGGCCAAGTCTATAGTTCCCGGTTGCCGAAATACGTCACCGGCTTCCGCGTTCCGCACAAGACCGGCGATTTTCTGCCGCACATCGGCAATGACGTCGGGGTTCTCGAGAGCCAGAACCGCAACGTTGTCGTCTCCGTGTTCACCGCGCACCATTACGGTACGGGCGCTTATCTCGAAGACGCTATCGCAAGAGTGGCCGAGCAAGTGGCGAACTACTTCGGCTACCGCTGATGCGCCGCGTCCCCTTGCAAACCTGGGCCGCGGTTCTGGGCTTTTCAGTGCTGTGGATCGCGCTCGGAACCCTGATCGTCCCCGGTGCGCGCAAGCACGATTTTCTGAATTTGTACACCGGCGCGTCGCTCGCGTTGGACGGAAACTTCGCGCACATGCATTCGCCGGAGGTGCAATTCGCCCGCGAGCGGCAGTACGTCCCGGCGCTGGATGCGTTGGTTCCATTCGTACGTCTGCCCTTCTACGCGCTGATCCTGGCGCCGCTCGCCTTGATTCCCTTCGGCCCGGCCTTTTGGGTCTGGATCGGCTTGCAAACCGCGCTGCTGATCGGATGTTGGATATGGGCCTTCCGGCGCTGGGGGCCGGATGCGCTGGTGTTCGGCGCGTTGTATCTTCCGGCAGCGCTCGGTATCGCGCACGGCCAGGATTGCGTGGTGATGCTCGGGATCGTGATCGCGGCCTATGCTCTGGCCGATCGGAAGAAAGATTTTCTGAGCGGGGCGGCGCTCGGCCTGGGACTCATCAAGTTTCATCTGTTCCTGTTGTGGCCGGTGGCGCTGCTGGTTCAAAAACGCTGGCGGCTGATGGCCGGCGCGTGCGCCGTGGTGGCTGGGGAGTTACTTGTTTCACTGTTGCTGGCGGGGCCGGGCGGCATCGCCGAATACTTCGCGCTGCTGCGCAAGAAAGACATCGAGCACCTGAATCCATCGCCGGAACTAGGAATCAGCGTTCACGCGCTGGCGATCAATTTCAATATCGACAACCCGATTGCCCGCGGGCTGCTGGTGGCGGCCGTCGTCACGCTGGTGTGTATTGCCTGTTGGCGAGCTCCTTTGTGGCGATGGGTGGCGGCGGCTTCGGCGGGGTCGTTGCTGGCCGCGCCACATATATATGGGTACGATGCAGGGCTGCTGCTGGCGTCGCTGTGGTTGGCGATCTTCGTGTGCGTCGAAAAGTGGACGCGGATCGCAGCCACGCTCGTCACCACGCCAATCCCGTTTCTGATGACGTTGGCGGGAAGTCCCTGGGCGGCCGCGACGCCTTTGGCGCTGCTGATCTTCCTCTCAACGTTGACCTTTAATTTGGCGCGGCCGGCGCAAGCTAACCCAATTCCATAAACGCTAATTTTGTTATTCGCTTTCCGTCTAATCCGCTGCCCGTTTTACGCTAACCCGATACCAAAGAGTATCTTGCGGAACAAGCTTAAATCTTCTAGATTCCATAGTTTATGGGCGGTTCCTCCACTAATCGGAATCGCTAAAATCTTTCGTTAAGACTTGCCGAAAATTGCATTTTCTGTGATACGATTCCGTTAAGCTCCGTTAGCACAGTTTGTTCGTGGGTAGTCTCAGCACCAGTATCAAAACTTGAAAAAGGGGATTCGAGAATGAGGACGAATCGTAGCGTGTTTGCATTTTTCGCTCTGGCATTACTTTGCCTGAGCGCCGCGAGTGTATTTGGACAGGTGAACTCGAGCGCCGCTCTGCGCGGGACCGTCACGGATAAGAGCAAGGCCGTGATTCCGAACGCGGATGTAAAGATCCTGAACAAGGAAATCGGCCTCGAGCGCGCCACCACCACCGGGCAGGAAGGCCTTTACCAGTTTGACCTGCTACCGGCCGGTCATTATGAAATCCGAATTTCGATGAAAGGGTTCTCCACGGCCCTGATTCCGAACGTAGAACTCTCCGTCGGTCAGACCACCGCCATCGACGCTTCTCTTTCGCCCAGCAGCCAGGCTGAGACCGTGACTGTGGAAGCCAGCGCGCCGCTGGTCGACGTTCAAAAAACCGACGTCAGCCGCGCGGTGACTCCCGGTGAAGTTCAGAATCTTCCGCTGAACGGACGCGACTTCGCGAACCTCGCGTTTCTGGCCCCCGGCGCCAAGCCGGTGAACTCCTACGATCCCACCAAGAACCGCATCGCCATCTTCGGCGTGAACGGTTCCACGGGACGCAACGTGAACTTGACGGTCAACGGTATCGACGACAAGGACAACACCGTGGGTGGTCCGGTGATGCAACTGCCGCTCGAAGCGGTCGAGGAATTCAACATCAGCACGCAGCGGTTTTCAGCCGCGAACGGACGCAGCGAAGGCGCGGCGGTCAGCCTGATCACGAAGTCCGGCACCAATCAGTATCATGGCGCGCTGTATTTTTTGGAGCGCGATACCAGCCTAAACGCGAACGATTACTTCTCCAAGCAGAACAATCAGCCCACCGCCGACTACAGCCGGCAGCAATATGGCGGATCGTTCGGCATGCCGATCGTCCACGACAAGACCTTTGCCTTCTTTGCGCTCGAACGCCAGCGCGAGCTTTCGGCCGTCACCGTAACGGCGAAGGCAAATGCCGAATTAAAGCTGGCCGCGCCGCTGGGTGGTAAGGCCTCGCCCACGATTCCCACGCCTTACAACGATCAACGCTACAACGGGCGCCTGGATCATCGCTTCAGCTCCAGCGAGTCTTTCAACCTGAGCTATAACAATCAGGAAAACCGGGGCCTCAACGATCAAGCCACTTCCACCAACGATTTGACGGCCGGTAACTTCACAACCAACCGCTTACTACTGGCGAACGCGTCGTTGAATTCGGTGCTTTCTCCTTCCGTCGTGAACACCTTCACCACCGGTTACCAATACTGGAATAACCTGATCGATGCGACGGTTTCGGTTCCTTACCTGGTGTTCCCCAGTGCGCAGTTGGGCACGAATCCGAATGTCCCGCAACAGTCCGTTCAGAAGAAGTGGCAGTTCCGCGACGATCTTTCGATCAACCACGGCAAGCACGCCTTCAAGATGGGCTTCGACTACGTGGCGATTCCCAAGCTCGGCGGATTCTTCAATACGCCATCTACTTTGAACGTGACCTTCAATCAGGACCCCAGCACCATCCTCGGCGACACGACCAAATATCCGCAGGGCTTCGCCACACCGGGATTGGTGACCGCCATGTCGGCATCCACCGGCAATTCTCATTTCGACGACAAAAATGCAAAGATGCTGGGCTTCTATTTCCAGGACGATTGGAAGTTTACCCGCAATTTCAATCTGAGCCTGGGCCTTCGCTGGGACGAGGACTTCAACTTGCAAGGCGGCAACTTGCAGGCGCTGGACCGCACTTACCTGGCGCTCAAGGCCATCAACAGCTCGTACGCGGGCATTCCCGGCAACGATGGCAAGGACTTCAGCCCCCGGCTGGGATTCGCATGGGATGTCACCGGATCGGGTAAGCACGTGGTCCGCGGCGGATACGGAATCTACTTCGGCCAGACCTTCCAGAACATTCCGCTGTTCGCCGAACAGCAAACGCATGCCGACAGCGTCTTCACGCAGGTTCTGCAGCTCACCAGCACCGGACCCGGCGACGCGAACGCCAGCATCGTACCCGGAACCAACATCCGGCTTTCAAATTATCGCTTCGGCATCGATCCCCTGCCGCTTATCCCGCCCGCCGCCACCAGTCTTGGCGCCGGCGCGGTAGGCCGTCTCGTTAACCCGGATTTCAAAAATCCCTACAACCAGGAGTTCAACCTCGGATATTCCTGGCAGCTCTCGAACAACGACATGATCCAGGTAGAAGGCATTCACAGCCTGGCGCTGCGCGAAGCCAAACGCATCAACATCAATCCCACTCGTTTTGCAACGGGAGCGAAGGACCTGGACGCAGCCTTTGTGGCGGCCGGCCTGCCGAAACTGGCGCAGATCATCGTCGAGTCGTCGGTGGGGCGCTCGCGCTATGACGCTCTGAATGTTTCCTTCACGCATCGCCTGAGCAGGCACTTCAGCGTCAACACCAACTACGTATTCTCACGCGCCCTCAGTTACGCCGGCGGCCCCGCGCAATTTGGCAACGTCGCGATGAATCCGGATAAGATCTTCGATCCGGCGGAACTTTCGCGCGCTCCAAACGACGAAAAGCATCGTTGGGTTTTCAGCGGCTACGCCGAGCTGCCCTGGGGCTTCAAGCTGGCTCCCATCGTCCAACTGGCTTCGCCCCGCCGCTGGAACGGCGCGGAAGGCACGGACGCATTTGGATTCGGCGGTGGAAACGGGACCGCCCGCATCCTGGTGCTGAAGTCCGATCCAACCAATTTCACCGCCACCAAAGCGTTCAGCGCCTCTCAATTGCGCACCGGTATCGGCGATGGATCGCTGCAGTATCTGCCGTTCGATTTCTTCGAAGGCAACAACTTCTTCCAACTCGATCTGCGGGTCAGCAAGACGATCACCATCGCCGAGCGCCACAAGATCGAATTCATTTGCCAGATGTTCAACGTAACCAATCGGGCGAACTTCGGCAACAACTATACGACCAGCATCAAGTCGGCCAATTTCGGACTCCCGAGCAATTTCCTCTCGACCTCCGGCACCGTAGTTCCGCACGCATTCGTGGCGGAGATGGGCTTCCGCTACAACTTTTAAGAGTTAACAACTTCACTCCGGGCCGGCATGCTGAAAGGCGCGCCGGCCCTTCTTTTTTATGTACAGACGTTCTAATTTGACTATCCAAGATAAAAACCTAACACCCGGTTAATCGGTTAAATAAATGCCACGCCCGCTAGTTTTGTTACATAGCAAGTCTTCTGTATTCTGTAAGTTGCAGTAATCTGCTTCCAGAAACAATATCTTCATATTTTTGCAACTTTTCCCTTGACGGCGGTATTTTCTCTGTGTACGATTACCGTAACTTAATTATTCGCGCAACCCTGTCCCCCGGGCAGGGACTAAAAACTTTCAGGGAGAAACTTATGCATAGAAAAACATGTTGGCTATTGTTGTGTCTGTTGCTCGCGGGCTTAATGCTGAACGCGCAAAGCACTGCGACAGGAAGTTTGGCCGGAACCGTCACCGACAAGTCGGGCGCGGTTGTCGCCGGCGCATCGGTAAAAATCTCCAGCAAAGACATCGGGCTTACCCGCGAAACCAAGACGGGCGAAGCGGGCCTGTATCGCTTCGATCTTCTGCCGGCTGGCGCCTATGAGCTCACGGCCGCCATCACCGGTTTCGCAACCGCGACCGTTCAAAACGTCGGGCTGTTCGTGGGACAAACCACCACCATCGACGTCAGTCTTTCACCCAGCGCGCAGGCGCAAACCGTAACCGTGGAGGCCGGCGGCGCTCCGATATTGGACACTTCGAAATCGGATCTCAGCCTGCCCGTCACGTCGAGTATGGTGGAGGGCCTGCCATTGAACGGCCGCGATTTTGTGAACCTGGCCATTCTCGCGCCCGGGGCGAAGCCGGTGGATTCGTACGATCCCACCAAGGCACGCATCGGCATATTCGCCGTCAACGGGTCAAGCGGGCGCAACGTGAATCTTACCGTCAATGGAATCGACAACAAGGACAACACCGTGGGTGGTCCGGTGATGCAGTTTCCGCTGGAATCCATTCAGGAGTTTCTGATCAGCACGCAGCGCTTCTCCGCAGCCAATGGACGCAGCGAAGGCGCGGCGGTGAACGTCATCACGAAGACCGGAACGAACGACTATCACGGGACGCTATATTTCTTCGACCGCAACGAAATCTTCAACTCGCTGAACTATTTTGAGAAGAAGGAAAATGGCGGCAACGGGCAGAAGTCGCCTTACAGCCGGCAGCAGTTCGGCGGCGCGATCGGCGGACCGGTCCGCAAAGACAAAGATTTTCTGTTCTTCACGCTCGAACGGGAGCGCGAGGCCACCAATATCGTGACGCCCGGCAACGGGCTGGCTGAACTGCAATTGGTGACTTCGCTGGGAGCGCAGCCCGCGGCGAATATTCCGACTCCCTATTTCGACTGGCGCTACAACGGTCGCTTCGATCATCGCTTCAACGACAAGCACAGCCTGTTCATCAGCTACGCAAATCAAAACAATCGCGGCCTAAACGATCAATCCGACACGGCCAACACCATCAACGATCTTACAGCCGGCAACTTCACCACCAACCAGTTGATCCTGGCCAATGCCACGGTCAATTCAGTGCTGACCCCGCGCGTGGTAAATTCTTTTACCGCCGGATATCAGTACTGGAACAATTTGATCGATTCCACCACCAAGGTGCCCAACCTCACATTTCCGAACGGCATCAATTTCGGAACGAACATCAACATTCCGCAGCAGTCCTATCAAGTGAAGTGGCAATTCAAAGATGACATTTCCTTCAACGCCGGCAAGCATACTTTCCGCACCGGATTCGACTACCTCTGGGAGCCGAAGCTGGGAGGATTTTTCGAATTCAATCCGACGCCGCAAATCACTTTCCTCGATCTGCCGAGCAAGATTCTTTCGGACAAGGCGATCTATCCGCAGGCATTCGCGACTCCGGGCGCGGTCACCGGTATTGCCATCACCGCCGGCAATCCTTATTTCCTGCTGCACTCCAAAATGTTCGGCCTGTACGGACAAGACGATTGGAAAATCACGCCCCGGCTCACGCTCAGTCTGGGAATGCGTTGGGACAAGGACTTCAACTTGATCGGTGGCGCAAATCAGAGCCAGAGCCGGACGTATCAGGCGCTAAAGGCCATCAATAGCCCGTATGTGGGCCGCTTGCCGCAAGACGACAACAAAGATTTCAGTCCTCGAATTGGTTTCGCCTACGATGTGCGGGGCAACGGAAAGCATGTCGTTCGCGGCGGCTTCGGCATTTACTACGGCCAGACTTTCGAGAACATTCCGTTGTTCATGCTGCAACAGGTGAACCCCACGTTGTTCGCGACGGTGGTGAATCTTACGAGCAGCGGCCCGGGCGACAAGACCGCGGATATCGTTCCCGGCGTCAACAAGCCGTTGTCGCAGTGGCGTTACGGGATCGATCCGCTGCCGCCGACGCCTGCCGCGCCGACGAAATTTCTGGGTGGCGAAGTGGGGCGCTTGATGGATCCCTTCTATCACAACCCGTACACCGAGCAGTTCAATATCGGCTATGCGTTTCAGATCGACAGCGCGAACGTGATCGAACTGGATTACATTCACAGCCTGGGATTACGCGAGTCGAAGACGCTGGATATCAATCCGAAGTTGGTGGCGCTGGGCGGCGCGCGTCCGCTGGATGCCGCGTTCACCAAGGCGGGTTTGCCGCTGCTGAGCCGCATCGACGTGGAATCCTCGGTCGGTCGGTCGCGTTATGACGGTCTCAATCTTTCGTATCGCCGGCGATTTAGCCGCCACTTCAGTATCAACTCCAGCTACGTGCTGAGCCGCGCGCTGGCCTACAACGGAAGCGCCGCCTCTTTCCGCAACAGGCCATTTGACGAGTTCAACTATTTCTCATCCACCGATCTGGGGCCGACTCCCAGCGACAGCACGCACCGCGGCGTGATCAGCGGAATCGTGGATCTGCCGTGGGGCTTCCGTTTCTCGACAACTATGCAAGCGGAGTCGGGGCGTCCGTACAATCCGACGCAGGGAATCGACGTAACGGGCCAGGGAGAATCTTCTCTCACCCGGCACGTGATTCTGCTGAACAGTCAGCCCAACAATTTCCTGGCGACGGCCGCGATGTCCGCTGTCGATTTGCGGGCGTGTCTCACGGCCGGGAACTGCAAGCCGTCCGGCTTCGATAGCCTGCGCGGCAATCCCTTTTTCCAGTGGGATATTCGGATTGGCAAGACCTTGAAATTTGGCGAGCGGGCGCGGCTGGAGATTTTTTTCCAGGGCTTCGACATCACCAATCACGCCAACTTCGGGCCAACGTATAACCTCAATATCCGTCAAGCGGCAACGTTCATGACGCCGAGCGGATTCATCACACCGGGGAGCGTGGTGCTGCCGCACTCCTTCTCGGGAGAACTAGGAGCCCAGTTCCGCTTCTAGAATTGTGGGGCAGGTTGGTAACCTGC
>DATDHK010000509.1:0-4900 GCA_036521635.1 Bryobacteraceae bacterium
ACGTCAATTCGCTGCCAACTGGATTTGAAAACAGCCTGCGGACCTATGTCAACGGCGGCGGATCTCTGCTGGTCGCGTTGGGGCCGTCTTCCGCCGCTCTCGCTCACGTCCCCGTCTCGAACGAAGCGCTACAGGGCACCGGCTACTCCGGCCGCGAAGGCGACCGTTTCCAGATCGTGGCCGCCGCCGATGCCGAACATCCCTCCCTGCGCCGCGCCAACAAGCTGGACGGCGTGCAATTTTATCAGATTGTTCGCGTCGATCCGGGACAATCCCGCGTGATCGCGCGTCTAACAAATCAAGCGCCGTTATTGCTCGAAAAGCAGGTAGGTGAGGGCCGCGTGCTGGTGTTCGCTTCCACTTTCGACAACATCTCGAACGACTTCCCGTTGCACTCGTCCTTTGTGCCTTTCGTCGAAGAGACCGCCCGTTACCTCGGCGGACAGCAGGACCGGTCCACCAACGTCGCGGTGGATTCCTACGTGGAACTTCGCTCCGTCAAAGAACAAGGGGCGTCGGTGGATGTAGTCGATCCCGACGGCAAGCACCCGCTTTCATTGAAGGAAGCCTCCACCGCCCAGTCCTTCCAATTCGACCGCGAAGGTTTTTACGAAATTCGCCGGGCCAACGGACGGCACGAAATGATTGCCGCGCATGCCGACCGCCTGGAATCCGACCTGACGCAAATTCCCCGCGAAACTTTGGAATGGTGGAAGAACACCGGACGCGCCGTCGACAACGCAGCTGCGGCGGGCGATCCCGGAAACCCGGGCAAGCCCTGGAGCCTGTGGCGCTACGCTTTGCTATTAGTCCTGATACTCGCAATAATTGAATCATTGATCGCCAGCAGATATTTGTCGATAGAGAAGGAGGCCGCTTGAAACTGTAGCGGCCCAACGAAGGAGTGCAAATGAGTCCTCTGGACCAACTCAACGCATATCTCCAGCGCCTGGAAAGCCGCCTGCGGCTGATGGCGTTTTCGAAAGGCACGTCGGCGGTGGCTGTGTCGGCGCTGGCCATCACGGTGCTGCTGGTCTGGATTATCAATCAGTACGCCTTCTCTCCGGCCAGCCTGCTTTGGGCGCGCATTCTTCTTTTTCTTTCCATCGGCACCGCCATCTCGTTTGGCTTGGCGATTCCGCTGCTCCGCTTGAATCGCCGCCACGCCGCGCGAAAGGCCGAGCGCAAGTTTCCCGAATTTCAGGAACGTCTGCTCACGCTGGCGGAACGGCCCGGCAGCGATCCGTTCGCGCAACTCCTGGCCGATGACGCCATGCGCGTGGCGCAGTCGAATAATCCCGAGCGCTTGGCGCCGACGGGACCCATCGTCGGATTTCTGACTTCCGCCGGACTCGCGGTGGGACTGCTGTTGTGGTTGATTCTCGCGGCTCCCGGCGGGTATCTGGGCAAGGGGACTTCTCTACTGTGGGCGGGCGCTCCGAAAAGCGGCGAGCGCGCTATCTATGACATTACCGTCAGCCCCGGCGATCGCACCGTGCGCCGCAAATCGGATCAACTGGTAACGGCGCAGCTCATCGGATTCGAGTCCGCGAAAGTGCGGTTGTACGCGCAATACAAGGGCGCCTCTAAGTGGGAGATGGTGGACATGCAGCCGTCGCCGGGCGCCTCTTCTTACGAATTTCTCCTGAGCGCCATTCCCGAAAATGTCGAGTATTACGTCGAAGCCGGCGCGGTTCATTCCAAGCATTACAACCTGAAGGTCGTCGATCTGCCGGGCATCAAGAAGCTGCGCGTCACGTATCATTTTCCGGCATGGAGCGGAATGAAGGACGCGGTGGAAGATCCAGGCGGCGACCTGCGCGCGGTCGAAGGTACCGAAGCCGAAGTCGCCATCGAGACCGACCGCCCGTTGACCAAAGGCGTGCTGATGTTGAGCGACGATCAACAGATCGCACTCAAGGCCGGGGAAGGGAATTGGATTACCGCCCGCGTACCGATTCAAAAGGACGGCATGTATCACATCGCCGCCATCGAGCAGGGCGAGAACGTGCGCATGAGCGAGGATTACTTCATCGAAGCGCGCAAAGACACGCCGCCGACGGTTAAGATCTCGCGGCCGGGACGCGACGCCAAAGTAAATCCCATTGAGGAAGTCACCATCGCCGTCAACGCCGAAGACGATTTCGGGCTGAACGAAATGAGCCTGCACTATTCGGTGAACGGCGGGCCGGAAAAATCCATTTCACTGCTCGGTGAAAAAGGCGTGAAGACAGCCGAGGGCAAACAGGTCATTTCGCTCGAGGACTACAAGCTGTCGCCGGGCGACCTGGTGAGCGTGTACGCCACGGCAAAGGATGCCCGCAACACCACCAAGACCGATATCTACTTCATCCAGGCCGAGCCGTACGAGCGCAATTACTCTCAATCGCAAGAATCGGGCGGCGGAGGCGGCGGCGGCGGAGGCGACCAGTCGGAGATTTCGCAGCGTCAGAAAGATATCATCGCCGCGACCTGGAACGAGCAAAAGAACGGCGCGAAGAACGCCGCCAACGCCGCGGACAACGCCAAGCTCCTGAGCGAGCTCGAGGCGAAGCTGGCCGCGCAGACCCAGTCGCTTGCCGATCGCGCGAAGGCGCGGCAGCTTGGCTCCGCCAGTCCTGAAATCCAAAGCTTCGTGAAGGACATGGAAGAAGCCTCCAAGGCGATGGTGGAATCCGCTCAAAAGTTGAAGACGCAAAAATGGAATGACGCGCTGCCGCCGGAGCAACGGGCCTTGCAGAACGCGCTGCGCGCCGAGGCCACCTTCCGCGACATCCAGGTTGCATTCGGCAGCCGCGGGCAGGGAGGCGGCGGCGGCCAGGGCCGCGATCTCGAAAATCTGGCTGACCTGGAGCTCGACCGCGAAAAGAATCAGTACGAATCCGGCCAGCAATCGGCGGCCGATCAACAAGCCAAGAAAGTCGACGACGCTCTTCAGAAACTCGCCGAGCTGGCGCGCCGGCAACAGGAACTGGCCGCCAAGAAAGATTCGCAGCAGCCCTTCCGGCAACGTTGGGAACAGGAAATGCTTCGCCGCGAAGCGGAACAATTGCAGCGTCAACTGGAACAACTGAAGCGCGGCGATTCATCGCAGCAGCAACAGGGCCAGCAAGGCCAGCAGGGGCAACAAGGCCAGCAGGGCCAGCAAGGGCAACAAGGACAACAGGGTCAACAAGGACAGCAAGGCCAACAAGGACAGCAAAGTCAGTCCGGTGGAAACAGTCCGCAATCCGGCCAGCCGCAGCGCGGCCAACAAGGCGGGCAACAGAATCAACCCAATTCAGGACGCACCGGCGCGATCGCCGATCCGCGCATGCAGCAGGCTCTCGATCGTCTTTCGAAAGCCACCGAGGATATGCGCAACGCCGAAAAGCAGAACGGCAATCCGGATCAAGCCAACGCCGGACAGCGCCGCGCGGCCGACCGGCTACAGGAAGCGCGCGACATCCTGGGCGGCATGCAGCATCAAAATGCGTCGCAGCAGCTTGACGATCTCGCCAAGCAAGCCGGACAACTGGCCGGGCATCAGACCGACTATCAGAATCGTTTGCGGCAGATGTTCGCGGGATCGGAAGGGTCGCCGCGCACCCTGGGACAGCCGGGCCAGGGGCAACAGCAGGCCAATACCATGGCCGGCGAAAAAGAGCAGATGGCCGATCAATTCAAGAAGCTGCAAAAGCAAATAGGCGATACGGCCCGCAGTCTGGCGGGCGCGCAGAATCCGGTTTCGAACAAGCTTCGCGATGCGCTTTCCGAGGCCCAGCAGAATGAGCTTGAGCTGCGCATGCGCAAGGGCGCCGAGTGGCTGCGCCAGGGGCAGGGAATGTACACCTGGGTCCGCGAGTCTACTGTTACCCAGGGTCTCGATAGGCTGCGCGATCAATTGCAGCAGGCTCAGGCCGCGTTGCAGAAAGACGGCCAACCGGGCAAGGGCGGCGCCGGGGACAAAGGCGATCTCGAACGGGCATTGGCGCAGACGGAAGGAATCCGCAATCGTATGCAGCAGCTCGCGCAGGCGCAGGCCAACCAGGGCAAGCGCGGAAATGCGGGACGGCAGCCGGGGAATCAGCAAGGACAGCAACAAGGACAACAGGGTCAACCCGGTCAGCAGGGTCAGCAGGGACAACCTGGACAGCAAGGTCAACAGGGACAGCAAGGACAACCTGGTCGGCAAGGACAGCAAGGTCGACAGGGCCAGGGTCAGGCCCCGGGTCAATCGCAGAGCGGATCGCAAGGTTCAGACGCTTCTTCAGGACAACCCGGCGGAGCCTTCGGTGGCGGCCAATACGGCGGCCGTGACGGCGGCGGTCCTCTGGCTGTGCACAATGGCCAGATCGAGCAGGGCTACCGTGAATCGCTGCGCGACCTGAACCAGCTCCGCGACTTCATGAAGAGCCATCCCGAATACTCCGGCGAAATGCTGCAGTTGATGCACGCGCTGAATCCGGCCTATGTTAACGAGGCCGAGCTCACGCAGCGGCTCAACCGCGAAGTGCTGCCGCAACTGGAGCGGCTGGAGCTGGAGCTGCGCCGCAAGCTGGAAGAGAAGAACGGCGACCAGGTCCGCAGCGCGGGCTCCGAGCGGGTGCCGGCCGGTTACTCGGATGCGATCGCCGAATATTACCGCAAGCTGAGCAAGGGAAAATAGAGGACGGTTACTTGCGGACCGAGGACTGCGGCGCCGTCACCGTGATCTGATTGCCCAGCGATTGCGCGATGATCCGCAGGCCGGTGGTTATGTTGATATTGCCGGCCGGCACGAACGTATTCGGCGTCACCACCGCGCTCAGGTGAGTGGGGCTGAGGACCGTCAGCTTCTTGATGGTCACATCGCTGGTTCCGAAGCCCACTACCGTTTGCCCATCGATAAAATTGGTTGCGTTGCCGACGACATCCACGG
>DATDHK010000510.1:0-9474 GCA_036521635.1 Bryobacteraceae bacterium
ATTTCGCACACGGTATCGGCGGGCAGCACGTCCGCCACCTACACTGCGAACTTCACCGCGCAATATCTGCTGACGTTGTCCGCCGCGCCGGCCGCCGGCGGAAATGCGGCTGCGAATCCTGCGTCGAGCGATGGATATTACGCGAGCGGAACATCGGTGCAGGTGACGGCGGCGGCGAATCCCGGCTATCAGTTCGCAAATTTCTCGGGCGATTTGACGGGGGCGGCCAATCCGCAATCGGTGGCGATGGGCGCACCGCGTTCGGTGACGGCGAATTTCAACGCGCAGACGACGGTAACGACGAATCCGCCGGGTCTGGCGATCGTGGTTGACGGGCAATCGTTGACCGCGCCGCAGACATTTAGCTGGGCGCAAGGATCGGGCCATACCATCGCTGTTGGAAGTCCGCAGAACGGAGCGCCGGGCGCGCGCTATGCGTGGTCTAACTGGAGCGATGGCGGAGCGGTTTCACACACGATCGCTGCCGCGAGTTCACCCACCGCGTACACGGCGAATTTCACAACTCAGTATTTGTTGACGCTTGCCGCGTCGCCCAGCGGCGGGGGATCGCTGGCCGCGAACCCGGCGTCAGCGGACGGCTACTATTCGCAAGGAACGTCAGTGCAGATCGCCGCAACCGCGACATCCGGGTTCCTGTTCACGGGCTTTTCAGGCGATTTGAGTGGCTCGACGAATCCGCAATCCATCGCGATGACCGCCGCGCGGTCGGTAACGGGCGGCTTCAGCGGATTCTCAACGCTCACAGTCGATCGCGCAAAGCTCAACTTCGGAACCGCGGGCGGGATCGCAACGTCGCCACAAACTATTCGCGTCGGCATCGCGGCGGGCGTGAGCTGGTCTGCGTCATCCAATCAGCCGAATATCAGCGTGTCTCCCGGTTCGGGGATTGGCAGCGGAACTTTTCAAGTGACGGCCAGCGCCGGTCCGGGAGGCGTCATCACGGTCAGCTCCGCGGGCGCGTCGGGATCGCCGCAGATTCAAGTCAACGTTGCGGCCGCTACGCCCGGCGCACCCTTCGGCAGCTTCGATACGCCGGTCAACAACATAACTGGCGTGGCCGGAGCGATCGCCGTTACCGGCTG
Organism: Bryobacteraceae bacterium; assembly: GCA_036521635.1. Taxonomy (GTDB): domain Bacteria; phylum Acidobacteriota; class Terriglobia; order Bryobacterales; family Bryobacteraceae; genus Palsa-89. Next base: position 1,104 of record DATDHK010000510.1, read on the forward strand.
GGCGCTGGATTCGGTTGAAGCGGCCAAGGTCGATATCTGGCGCGATCCGATAGCGGGGGAAGCGACTGGATCGAACGGCCTGGTCTACATCGGCGACGCCGTGTTTGTTGCGGATGCGCGGCCCGACGTCGAGGCGCTGTATCCGGCGGCGCCGCTCAATTATCGCGCGGGCTGGGGCTATCTTCTGCTTACGAATTTTCTGCCCAACAATAATGGCGGCTCGGGCGGACCGGGCAACGGCGCATACAATCTGCACGCCATCGCGCACAACAAATCCGGCGCGCTGCTCGATTTGGGAATCCGCACGATCACCGTGGATAACGCCCACGCTACAAAACCTTTCGGCACCATCGACACGCCGGGCCAGGGCGGAACGGCGTCGGGCGGCGCGTACCTTAACTTCGGCTGGGCGCTGACGCAGAACCCGAACGTGATTCCATTCGATGGGTCCACGATCACCGTTTATGTGGACAGCGTACCGGTGGGGCATCCGACTTACAACCAGTTCCGGCCGGACATCGCAAACTTATTCCCCGGCCATGCGAATAGCAATGGAGCGGTGGGATTTTTCTACATCGATACGACCAAGCTGGCGAATGGAGTCCATACAATTTCGTGGACGGTGTTCGACAACGTGGGGCACGGCGAGGGCATCGGCAGCCGGTTTTTCAACGTGCAAAACAATGGGGGCGGGGCTGGTGCGGCGCCGATGCACAGCTTGAATGTGAAAGCGGCGGAGCAAGCGCCGGTTGAAATCGATCAGCTCGGCCGGGTTGAATTGCAGCTTGGAGCGGTGAGCGGGCGGCTGCTGGTGGCGGGTGAGCAGCGGCCTCTGCCGATCGGGTCGACGTTGAAAGACGGCGTGTTCTATTGGCAGCCGCCGGCGGGGTTCCTGGGCGAATATCACCTGGTATTTGAGCGTGCCGACGGAAGTTCAACTCGCGTGCGGATTAAGGTGGGAGATGTGGGGACAGTATACTTAGACACCAATTCCAGGTCCCGGAAATGAGGAATTCACGTCCGTGAGCAAACGCACACACGTAGTTCTCTCCGAACGGTCCGTCAAAAACCGCACTAAGGCGGCCGAACGCGAGCTGATGCGACTTCGCCAGCTAAAGGCCTTGAAAGCCGCCGCCGGCTCCTGGAAGGATAAGGATCATCCCGAACTCAAGAGTGGAGCAGCCAAGTGGGTCGCCAAACTGCGCAGCCAGGATGAGAAGCGCTTTCAAAAAGCAACTGCGCGCTAAATGGCCGTTTACCTTCTCGACACTAGCGTCATCATCGACACCATTAATAGCAAGCGCAACCGGGAGCAGCTTCTGACCGAACTCCTGCGGCAAGGACATCTCCTGGCATGCTGTCCCATCAACGCAACCGAAGTCTACGTGGGTCTCAGGCCAGCCGAATCCGTACTCGGGAATTCTTGGAAAGCCTGAAGTACTATCCCGATCTCGCGGGAGATTCCGATGAAAGAACTCTCGCTCTACCCTTTACCATAGCGATCATGGAAATAACGTGATTGAGTCTACTGTCCCCGGCATGCTTCAATATTAGTTACACACTCGCTGGAGGACAATCCGAATTGAATCATGCAATGCTCGCCCTGGAGGACGGGACGGTCTTCGAGGGCAGGAGCTTTGGTGCGCCAAAAGACAGCTTGGGCGAAGTCGTTTTCAACACCGCTATCACCGGCTACCAGGAAATTTTCACAGACCCGTCCTATTCCGGCCAGATAGTAGTTCTCACCAATCCGCAAATTGGCAACTACGGCGCGAACGATTACGATCGCGAAGCCCAGCGGCCACACATCGAGGGGCTGATCGTGCGCGAGTTTTCCTCCATCGCCAGCAATTGGCGATCGGAGGAGAATGCCGAACATTACCTGGCGGAAAACGGAATCCCGGTGGCTGCCGAAATCGACACGCGGGCGTTGGTGCGCCACTTGCGGACGCGAGGCGTGATGCGCGGAATCCTTTCGGCCATCGGCGGCGATCCGAAAGATCTGGTCGAGCGCGCGCGGCAATCTCCTTCGATGGCCGGCCTCGATCTTGCGACGCGAGTTTCCACGGCCGCCAGCTACGGTTGGAATGAAGCGGTCACCCGCTGTTCGCCTTCCGAGTCCGTACGCGATGCCGCCGAGCCGTGGTGCCACGTGGTGGCCTACGATTACGGAATTAAGCGCAATATTCTGCGGCGATTGGTGCAGGTGGGCGCGCGCGTCACAGTGGTTCCCGCGCTTACTTCGTCGGACGACGTGCTGGCGCTCAAGCCGGACGGCGTGTTTCTCTCGAACGGTCCCGGCGATCCGGAGCCGCTGCAATATCAGGCGCGGCAGGTGCGCAATCTCATCGGCAAGAAGCCGATTTTCGGCATCTGTCTGGGCCATCAGATTCTGGGTCTCGCGATGGGAGGCAAGACGTACAAGCTCAAGTTCGGGCATCGCGGGGCGAATCATCCGGTGCTGAATCGGGTGACGCAGAAGGTGGAAATCACTTCGCACAATCACGGCTTCGCGGTGGATCCCGATTCGCTCAATCAGAGTGAAGTTGAGTTGACGCACATCAACCTGAACGATCAGACGCTAGAGGGTTTCCGGCTTCGCAGCGAGCCGGTGTTCTGCGTCCAATATCATCCGGAGGCCGCGCCCGGGCCGCACGATTCGCATTACCTGTTCGACGATTTCATGAAGCTTGTGAAAGACGCCGGCTGAATGCCTCGCCGCAACGATATTCATCGCGTCCTCATAATCGGATCGGGCCCCATCATCATTGGCCAGGCTTGCGAGTTCGATTATTCCGGCGCGCAAGCGTGCAAATCGCTTAGGGCCGACGGATTTGAAGTGGTGCTCATCAATTCCAATCCGGCGACGATCATGACCGATCCGAATCTGGCCGATCGCACCTACGTCGAGCCGCTGAGCGTGGAGTTCGCCGCGGAAATTATTCGCCGGGAACGTCCCGACGCGCTGCTCTCGACCGTCGGCGGCCAGACTGCTTTGAATCTGTCGGTCGAACTGGCGGAAGCGGGCGTGCTCGACAAGTATGGCGTGGAATTGATCGGCGCGAAGATCGAATCCATCAAGAAGGCGGAGGACCGGCTGCTCTTCAAAGATGCGATGCGAAAGGTTGGCCTGAACACGCCGCAATCGCAGTTGGTGAACAATGTCGACGATGGCGTCGCGTTCGCAAACCGCATCGGGTATCCGGTGATCTTGCGGCCCAGCTTCACCATGGGCGGGTCGGGCGGCGGAATCGCGTACAACCGCGAAGAGCTGTACGAAATTCTGGAGCGCGGCCTGGATCTCTCGCCGGTCCACGAAGTCCTGATCGAGGAAAGCGTTCTGGGCTGGAAGGAATTCGAGCTGGAGGTGATGCGGGACCTCGCAGACAACGCCATCATCGTTTGCTCCATCGAAAATTTCGATCCGATGGGCGTTCACACCGGCGATTCCATCACCATCGCGCCGGCGCAAACGCTCACCGACCGCGAGTATCAGATGATGCGCGATGCGTCGCTGTTGTGCCTGCGCGAGATCGGGGTCGACACGGGCGGATCGAACGTGCAGTTCGCCATCAATCCGGAAGACGGGCGCATGGTGATCGTGGAGATGAATCCGCGCGTTTCGCGCAGCTCGGCGCTGGCTTCGAAGGCCACCGGATTTCCGATCGCCAAGATCGCGGCGAAGCTGGCGGTCGGCTATCGCCTGGATGAAATCAAGAACGACATCACCAAAGTCACGCCGGCCTGCTTCGAGCCGACACTGGATTACGTGGTCGTCAAAATTCCGCGCTGGCAGTTCGAGAAATTTCCCGGGGCCGAGCCGGTGCTGGGCACGCAAATGAAATCGGTGGGCGAGGTGATGGCCATCGGCCGCACGTTCAAACAAGCGCTGGCGAAAGGCATTCGCAGCCTGGAAACCGGCAAGGCCGCTACCGCCGAGATCTTCGATCCCGATCTCATTCGTCAGCGGCTCATCACTCCCAATCCCGACCGGTTGAGCTATGTACGCTTCGCGCTGGAACAAGCCTGGACGGTGGAACAGATTCATGAAATCACGTCGATCGATCCGTGGTTCCTGAAACAAATGCGCGACATGGTGGATTTTGAAGCCGAGCTGGCGAAGGAAAGCCTGGAAGGAATTTCGCGCGAGATGCTGCTCAGAGCCAAGCGGGACGGAGTCTCCGACACGCGCCTGGGCGCGATGTGGAACACGGACTCGATGGCCGTGCGAGCCAAACGTAAGGAACTGGGGATCACAGCGGTGTTCAATCGCGTGGATACCTGCGCCGCCGAATTCGAGAGCTTCACGCCGTACCTTTATTCCAGCTACGAATCCGAGAATGAGGCCGCGCCGTCGGACCGGAAGAAGGTCATGATTCTGGGCAGCGGGCCGAATCGCATCGGGCAGGGAATCGAGTTCGACTACTGCTGTTGCCACGCCTCGTTCGCGCTGCAGGAATTTGGCTACGAGTCGATCATGGTGAACTGCAATCCGGAAACGGTGTCCACCGATTACGATACCAGCGACCGTCTGTATTTCGAGCCGCTCACGCGCGAAGAGGTCCTGAATGTTTACGACGTCGAAAAACCGGACGGCGTCATCGTTCAATTTGGCGGGCAGACGCCGCTCAATCTGGCGCTGCCGTTGAAGGCGGCGGGCGTCCCGATTATCGGCACCGATCCCGCGGATATCGACCTCGCCGAGGACCGCAAGCTGTTCGGCAAACTGCTGGACGAACTCGGCATTCCGGCGCCCGCGCACGGCGCCGCCACTACCGCCGAAGAGGCCTGCCAGGTAGCCCGCCGCCTGGGATATCCGGTGTTGGTGCGGCCCAGCTACGTGCTGGGCGGCCGCGCCATGGTGATTGCGTACGACGAAGAAATGGTCCGGCGATACATGCGTGAAGCCGTGATTTTCTCGCAGACGCGGCCGGTGTTGATCGATCGTTTCCTGGAAGACGCGACCGAAGTTGACGTGGACGCGCTGGCGGATCGGGATGGCGCGGTGCTGATCGCGGGCATCATGGAGCACATTGAGGAAGCGGGCGTGCATTCGGGCGATAGCTCCTGCGTGCTGCCCCCGCAAAACCTGTCCGGCGCGGTGTTGCAGTCGATTGAGGACTACACCGGCAAACTGGCGCGGGCGCTGCGGGTGATCGGATTGATGAACGTGCAATACGCTATCAAGGACGGCGCGGTTTATGTGCTGGAAGTGAATCCGCGGGCGTCGCGCACGGTACCGTATGTCAGCAAGGCGACCGGAGTGCCGCTGCCCAAGATTGCGGTGGGGTTGATGCTGGGCAAGAAGCTCGGCGACTTCGGTGAGATTACTGGTGGAAGAACGTCGGGCGTGCTGCCGGTGCCACAGTGCTTCGTAAAATCGCCGGTGTTTCCGTTCAGCAAATTTCCGGGCGTCGATCCGGCGCTGGGACCCGAGATGCGGTCCACCGGTGAAGTGATGGGCGTCGGCGAAAATTTCGGCGAGGCGTTTGGCAAGGCGCAGTTGAGCGCCGGTACGCCGCTGCCGGATAGCGGCGCCGTGTTCATCAGCGTGAACAACCGGGATAAGGCGGCAGCGGTCGAGGTAGCGGCAAAGTTCGCCGAATTTGGATTTCAACTGGCGGCCACGCGCGGCACGGCGGCTGCTTTGAAAGCGGCCGGCCTCGCGGTGAAAACTGTTTTCAAAGTGAACGAGGGGCGGCCCAACGCGGTGGATCTTCTTAAGGCCGGGTCGTTGAAGCTGGTGATCTACACCACCACGGGCGGACACTCATTCACCGATGAGCAGGCCATCCGCCGCAGCGCGGTCTCTTATCGGGTGCCATGCATCACGACCATCAGCGGGGCGAAGGCGGCGGCGCAGGCGGTGGCGTCGCGGAGGCGGGATCCGATACGAGTTTGGAGTCTACAGGAAATCCACCGGTGAGCGACGCAGACGACGAAAAACAATCGTCTGCGCCACTTGCCGCCTCAGGTTTTTAGAAGTGGATGCGCAGGCCGAATTCCAAGGCTCGGCTCTGGGCGCCGTTGGGGGTCGTGAACTGATTGTTCACGACGCCAAAGGTGGTCGGCGTATCGATGTTGGTTGTCGGATCCGCCGGCACGAAATGGTTCAGGATGTTCACGAACTGGAAGGTCAGCGTAGCCCCGATTTTCTCGGTTGCTCTGAACTCCTTCGAGATGGTTGCATCGAGATTCCAGAACGGGAAGCCGCGAATGTCGAAGCCGCCGGAACCGGTATCCTGTCCCAGAAGCGGGCGGCGGAATTGGTTGTAAATCGCGCAAGGATTCGCAAACATGTTCATGCCGGTGGTCCCGCTGGTGCCCACGGAAGCATTGCCTCCAGGAGTCGCGCAACTGGACGAGACCTGCACGTTGTATTGGGCCGAATTTCCGCCCGTGAACGGCCCGTTTCCGGCGGCGTTCTCGTAATTCGCCGTTTGTCCGTTGTAGATTTCGCCGAACGATTCGCCATTGGTGGAGGTGGACACGCGCTGCGGAAGACCGGTGCGCGCGGTAAACAGCGGAGCGACGGTCCATCCGCCCAGGATATGGCCGACGATGCCCTTCTGGTTCCTCATGAAGGGCGACTGATAAAGCATCAGCAAGCTGTAGGTGAATTTGTTGTCGAACGGCTGCACACCGTAGGTGCCGAAATTCTTAAAGTCATACGGGTTCGGCACGGTGATAGAGCTGCTGGCCTGTACGACACTGCCGGTGCCCAGAGACCTGCCCCACGTGAAGTTGGAGCGGGCCGTCAATCCGTGCCAGTCTCTCGCGGTGAACGAGAAGAAGGCCGCGTTGTAGTTGCCGTGTCCCAGCGAGTTGATGAAATCGAATGCGCCGGTGAGCTGTTGCCCGGCGCCGGGAGCGGAGAGCAGGCTGCGGCCCAACGTCCAGCCATTGGCGCCGGTCAGGTTACGCCAGGCGGAATAAGCCCTGGTGGTGCGGATATTGGTGTTTTCGTTTTTGGCGAAAGCCGCGGTGCAACTGGGGTTGCCGGTGCAATAGGGCGAATTGGGGCCGCCCAGCGCAGCTTCAAAGAAGGGCTGAGGCGTCACGATAATGTTGCCGGCTGCGCAGGATGGACCGCCTCCAGGACAGAGCTGGTTATACGTGGCCGCCCACGCCTGAGCGAAACTCTGGCCGTTCAGGGTGGTCATCCACGGCACTGCGTCCAGATTGATCTCCTGAAATTCGTTGGATATTTTACGCCCGATGTAGCCCACTTCGAAAGACATTCTGGACGAAAGCGAGCGCTGGATGGTGAAGCTGAATTCATCGGAATGATTCGGCCGCATTCTGGGATCGAGCTGCGAGCCATCCGCCGCCGCGGTGCTGAGCACTCCGTTTTGAGTGGTGCCCGGGAAGAACGGCTGGGGCAGCGTGGCGGTAGTTGTTGGAAGCGGAGCCGCGAGGCCATCTCTTTCGGCGCCGATACGGAATGTCGTGTTTGGATTCGCGTTGCCGGGACACCCTCCCCCGACAGCCGGACCGGGACACGATACGGCTTGGAGCAAGCCCGGGCCCAACAGTGGAACCAGCAGCAGGTCTACGCCGTTGAGACGTCCGTAAATCCGGCCGTAACCGCCGCGGATCACGGTCTTGTTGCGGCCCACCAACGCGCCCAGAATTCCGCCGTCAAAGCTTGGGCTCCAGGCGAGAGAAACGCGCGGGCTGAATCCGCCATAGAAGGGGTTGAACGGGTACTTGTTGGCGCCGCCGTTTATGTTCCGTTGCGTCTCAAAGCCGATCAGCGGCTGGTAAGTCTGTCCCTTCAAAGCAGCGCTTTGCTTGTTGGACAAGTAACTCTGGATATCGAGCGGACTGCCCGCGGCGTCCACCATTGAAACTTGTTTGCCATTGATTTCGTAAGGCGGCATGGAAAGACCCCAGCTCAGACCGTAGGTCAGCGTCAAGCTGGGCCGCATGTGCCAGGTATCCGTGAAAAACAAGTCGTAGGAGGGAATGACACTCTGGTCGAATCCCGGCGTTCCGAGTGGATTGAGCTGAAGATTCGCGCCGCTGCGCGTGTACATCACCTGGGTCTGGTTTACGATTCCCATTATTTCGTTGAACAGGATGGGATAGTTCGTAGCCGCGCTGGCGGCCGCGCCGTCCGGTAATCTGTATGCGCCGGCGTTGACGTTGGTGCCGCCCACCTGATAGACGATGGAAGTGTTGATGCCGACGCCGTTATCGTCGCGCCCGTGATAATCGTAGTTGCGCTGATAGGCGCCGCCAAATTGGAACAGGTGGTTGCCCTTGAGCAGGCTCATGGAGTCCGACAGGTAATAATCGTGACCGTCCCAGAAACGCTGGCGCACGTTTTGCGAATCCACGTTGTAAGGGATCAGCGAACCCACCTGGC
>DATDHK010000511.1:0-10112 GCA_036521635.1 Bryobacteraceae bacterium
GTTGAAATCGGGGCAACGTGGGTGGCGCGGCCGTGGCAGAGAACTGTGGTCAACACCGAGGCAAAATATCTGATGCTTCGGCACGCGTTCGAAGAGCTGGGGTGTATCCGGGTTGAGTTGAAGACGGACGAACTGAATCAGCGATCTCGGAATGCCATCCTGCGCATCGGCGCCAAGCAGGAGGGCATTTTTCGCAATCACATGGTGTGCGAGGGTGGGCGGCTGCGAAACTCAGTGTGGTTCAGTATTATCGATTCGGAATGGCCGAAAGTGAAAGCGTTGCTGGAGGGAAAACTTCGCGCATAGCGTCCGAGCCACACGCCGATTAACAATCGGCGGCAGGTTATCAACCTGCCCCACAAGAAAGAAAAACTTATTGCTTTTGAAAAACCATCAGATCGCTCTTGTCGTTCTGGGGGACGATGTGCGTCAACTCAACCGTCAATGTCTTGCCGTCCTCGGACGCTTTCATTTTGAAGCGCGTCACTGTGTCGCCCTTGGTTTGCATTTCCACCAGGATCGGTCCGTTGTACCAGAAAGAAGCCCTGGACTTATCGCCAGTGACCTGGCATTCCTTTCCGTCGGTGGTGCACTGCATCTCGATCTTCTTGTTTTTGCCGCCCTCAGTTTCAGTAAGGTGAATCGAGTTGTCGCCTTCGTCAATTACCCACGTTGCACTCGTCATCTTGCTGCCATGCAATTCACTTTTTGCGGCGTCAAACTGCCAGGTACCGGTCAAACTGGGTTTGGCTGCCTCTTGTGCAATTGCTGAAAGCGCAAAAACGGTAAGAATCAAACCCGTTGAAAGACTCGCGATCTTGCGCATGCAGCACATGCTAGCATGAATCGGATAACCCTCACGAAGCTATGCAGCTCTCCGATAAATTTACGCTGGAAAATGGCCGTGTTTACCTTACCGGCATCCAGGCGCTGGTCCGCTTGCCCGTCGATCAAATGCGGCGCGACCGGCAAGCCGGGCTGAAAACCGGCGCGTTCATTTCGGGCTATGAAGGGTCGCCACTGGGCGGCTACGATATGGCGCTCGCGCGCGCGGGAAAGTTGCTTTCGGAATACAACATCCATTTCCATCCCGGCGTGAATGAAGATTTGGCGGCCACGTCCGTGATGGGCAGCCAGATTTACGAAGTGATCGGTAAGAGCAAGGTCGAGGGTGTAGTCGGCATCTGGTACGGCAAAGGGCCGGGAGTCGACCGGTCGGGCGACATTTTCCGCCACGCCAATCTGGCCGGCACGGGAAAGAATTGCGCCGCGCTGCTGCTCTGCGGCGACGATCCGATTTCGAAAAGCTCCACCATTCCGCACCAGAGCGATTTCAGCCTGTACAACTTCGGCATTCCGTTCTTCTATCCGGGCAACATCCAGGAAATTATCGACTACGGATTGCTCGCCATCGCGCTGTCGCGATTTTCCGGCGCGTGGGTGGGCATGAAGATGGTCACCGACATTTGCGACGGCGGCGGCACGTTGGAAGTGGATGCGGACAAGCCCATCGTCCGGCTGCCGGAAGGTTATCAGAAATACACCGATGCACGGTTGGTTCCGCCGATCACGTTGGCGCTGGAACACGAGGTGAACGTCCGGCGTTTGGATGCCGCGCGCCAATTCGCGCGCTTGAATGATGTGAATCGGCACAATGGCGCTGCTGGCCGCATCGGCGTTCTCAGCACCGGGAAATCTTATTACGATCTGATGCAGGCGCTGCGCGATCTCGGCGTGCGCGAGGGAATTCGCATCGGCAAAGTTGGCATGCCCTTCCCGCTCGATCCGGAGTTCGCCAAAGATTTCGCGAAAGGTCTGGACACGATTCTGGTGGTGGAAGAGAAGCGCAGCTTCATCGAAATGCAATTGCGCGAGCTTTTGTACGACCTGCCAACTCGCCCGGTAATTCTAGGCAAGTCGCACTTTCCGCCGACTGGCGAGCTGGACCCCGACAAAATCGCGTTGGTTTTATCCGGTGTGCTGGGCGTGACGTCGCGCTTCCAACCAGCCCCCAGTCCCAAGCCTCACGCCCCCAAGCTTTTCGGCAGCCGGCCCGCGGCGTTCTGTTCCGGATGCCCTCACAACCGCTCCACGCTGCTGTTGGACGGACAGATTGCGGGCGGCGGAATCGGTTGTCACACCATGGCGATGCGGCTGATGGATCCGAATCGCAATATTTCTTTTCTCACGCAGATGGGCGGGGAGGGCGCGCCGTGGATCGGCATGTCGCCATTCGTCGATCATCCGCACATCTTTCAGAACATCGGCGACGGCACAATGTTTCACTCCGGATACCTGGCCATCGAAGCCTGCGTGGCCGCGAAAGTGAACATCACTTACAAGATTTTGTACAACGGACACGTCGCGATGACCGGCGGGCAAGCCGCCGTGGGCGCGCTGCCGATTCCGGAGCTGACTCGCAAGCTCGAAGCCGAGGGTATTCGCAAGACCGTAATCCTGGCGGAAGACGTCGAGAAATACACTGACCCAAGTCTGCTGGCATCTAACGCTGAGTTGCGATCGCGCGATGAACTGCCGCGAACTCTTCGAGAATTGGAAAAAATCCCGGGTGTTACGGTCATCATCTACGACCAGGAGTGTGCCGCCGAAAAGCGGCGCAAGCGTTCACGGGGAATTCTTGCCGAACCTACCATGCGGCTGGTCATCAACGAGGAGGTCTGCGAGGGCTGTGGCGATTGCGTGAAGCAGTCGAATTGCATGAGCCTCAATCCGGTGATGACGGACCTTGGCCAGAAGATCAAGATTCACCAGTCGTCGTGCAACAAGGACTACACGTGCGCGATGGGCGATTGCCCGTCCTTCGTTTCCGTGCAGATCAAGGCCGGGACCGGTCTCAAGAAAAAGACGCTGCCGAAATTGCCGATGACAGAAGTTCCCGCGCCACGGCACATGGCGAAGGCCGGCGAGGGTTATCGCATTATCGGTCCGGGAATCGGGGGAACGGGTGTTGTTACTATCAACGCCCTGCTGGCGACCGCGGCCTGGATTGACGGGCTATCGGTCGCAACTTTGGACCAGACTGGGACCGCGCAAAAGGGCGGCGCTGTGGTTTCGCATTTGTTACTCAGCGAAAAACCAATTGAGGCGCCTGCGAAAGTGAACGCAGGCAACGCCGATCTGATTCTCGGCTTCGATCTGCTGGGCGTCGTGAATCCGCACAATCTCGGCACGGCGTGCGCTGAAAAAACTGTCGCCGTCATCAACACCGACATGGCGCCCACCATCGATACCATTCGCAACCGGGCCCCAATGTCGGGATCGGCGGGGTTGCTGGACCAAGTGAATGCGGTTACGAATCGAGGCCGCAACATTTTGCTGGATGCGAACCGGTTGGCCGAGGGACTGTTCGGCAGTCACATGGCCGTCAACATCTTCATGATGGGCGTGGCGTATCAGGGTGGTCATATCCCGATCTCGCTTGAAGCGATGGAGAAGGCGATCGAGTTGAATGGCGTGGACATCGAGCGTAATCTGCAAACGTTTTCGTGGGGCCGCAAGTATTACGAAGACGCGGCCTGGGTGGAAGCGCAGGCACAGCCGCGCGACCAAAAGGAGAAACCGGCCTTCGATCGCGTAGCGGAACTTCGCGAGTATCAGAACCAAGCGTACGCTCAGGCTTACGTTGCATTTCTTGAAAGCATCAAAGAGCCGGCTTTGAAGGAAACCGTCGCGAAATATTTGTACAAGTTGATGGCGTACAAAGATGAGTACGAAGTTGCGCGATTGTTGACCAAACCGGCGTTCGAACAGAAGACGAAAGACCTGTGGGCGTCGCCGGAGGCGATTTCATACAACCTGCATCCGCCGATGCTGCGCCGGTTTGGCGTGAACAAGAAAATGAAATTGGGCGCTTGGTTCCGGACGCCGTTGCTCATGCTGAAAGGCATGCGGGGATTGCGCGGCACGCCGCTGGATGTGTTCGGCTACGCGGCGCATCGGCGGCAAGAGCGCGAGCTGATCCAGTGGTATCGCGATTTGATTGAGCGAGTTCTCGAGAACCTGACTGCGGAAAATTTGGCGAAGGCGATCGAGATCGCTTCCCTACCCGATCAAATTCGCGGATACGAGAAGATCAAAGAACAGAACATCGCGAAAGTTAAGCAGCAGGCGGCGGAAAAATTGGCGGCGTTGAAGACGGCTCCTGTGGTGGCCAGCCCAACCGCTCCCTAACGGTCGCGGCTCGGAAGCGCTTCTACTAGATAGATGTTTCTTTCTACTGTGTTCTTCGCGGCTTCGCCCAGCTTTTCCAATGCCGCGGCGCGCATGGCATGGGCCTCGCGATTATCGGGCTCGGCGGCCAATACTACATCCGTCAGCTCCAGCACTAACTGCGAATTTGTCTCGCGGCTGGCCCGTTTCAATATTGCCGCCGGTCCTCCACTCGCATCCAGCAACGCGCGGCTCAACGCGGCTTTCGGGCCGGGGTTCAAATCCGCAGGCTTGAAATCGTACCAGCCGGTGTACTCTTTGTAGATCCCGTTTACCGACCAGGGCACCGTTCCATAACCGGGCTGGAGATACGGCAGGGCTGCCAGATCGGCCGGCAGCTTCACCTCATCGCGTATGCGCTCGAGCGGCATGCCCAGGTTCAGCCGCTTCACGGTTTCATCGTGCACCCAGCGAATGGCATTCTCATAATTCACAAGTATGTTATCGATGTTCGCCTCGCCAATTTGGGGCCGCGTATGCGAAGGGACAAGCCAGGCAGCGTGAAATTTTCGCATACGAGCCAGGGACGCCGCCCAGCCCAGAATCGGGCGATCCGGTTTCATAGGGCTGGCGAGCATCGGGAAGCTTTCGTAAAACAGATCGCCGGGCAACAGCACACGCTCTTGCGGTATCCAAACCATCAAGTGATCGAAGGTTTCGCCCAGCGTGTGGTAAAGCTCAAACTTCACTCCACCTTCTTCGAAACGATATTCCTCGTCGAAAAGAATATCGGGACGGATGTAACCGCGAACGCCTGTCTGCCGGGCATCGATCGCCAGCCGGGCGCCGCGCTTTTCGGCAGGCAACGCAGAGCCGAATTGAATGGCGTTCAGCCGGACATTGTAACCAGTGAGCATCACATACTTGGACAGCTCTTCGGTGTGCTGGCGCTGGGCGATTATCTTAGTTTGCTCGTTTTTGAAGACCGCCGCGCCGTTGATGTGATCGCCATGGAAATGCGTGTAGACTATGTAGCTGACGGGTAGATTGCTGATTTTTCGCATCTCGTCGAACGTCGCTTGCGCTGCCGCCGGACTCTCGGTTGTATCCACCACCACGATGCTTTTGCCGGTCAACACGTAAATCACGTTGCCCAGCGCGTAGCCGGTGGCCACATACACGCGATCCGTCACCTTGTTAAGACCTCGAGGAGGGTTCAGGAACTGCGCGGGGAGCGACGCCGCTAAAGATGCGGCGAAGAACAGCCGAAAGAAATGTTTCATCGCTGTATCATATACCGGTTTTCGCTATCGTTGAGGATATTTGCCGGGATCGGGGTTTATTACTTTAGCCATGATTTTCAAGCCATTCTTTCTACGTGTATGCTTGCTCGCGGCCACTGCGTCCGCGGTGTTTGCCCAAGGCAGCCGAACCCGATATGCACTGATTCTGGAAGATCCGCCGGTATCGGAAAGGTTTGCCGCGAGAGTAGAGCGCGAATCGCTAACGGCCAGGAGTTACCGGCAGCAGGTGGAAGCGCGGCAGCAAACTTTGCGCGCGGAATTGACCACTCGAAAAGTTCAAATCACCGGCTCCGTTTCCACATTGCTGAACGCCGTGTTCGTGATGTCTTCGCCCGATCGCGCCGGCGAATTGAAAAACCTGCCGGGCGTGAAGGGCGTTGTCGCGCTGCGAACGCGGCATCTCCTGTTGAATCGCGCTACGCAACTCATGAACGCGCCCGCTGCATGGAACGCCCTGGGCGGAATGCAAAACGCCGGCGCCGGAATGAAGATCGCGATCCTCGACACGGGCATCGACCAGAACCATCCCGCATTCCAAGACAGCTCGCTCAAAGCGCCGGCCGGCTTTCCGGTCTGCAACGTTCCCAATTGCGCGTCGTTCACCAACAACAAAGTGATTGTTGCGCGCAGCTATGTTTCCATTCTGGCGGCCGGCAGCGATCCGAATAATCCCGCGGCCGATTCGCGTCCCGACGATTACTCCCCGCGCGATCGTGTTGGTCACGGCAGCGCCACCGCATCCTGTGCCGCCGCTACGCCCAATACCGGACCGGCTCAAATCACCATCGTCGGCATGGCGCCGAAAGCCTACCTGGGCAACTACAAGATCTTCGGATCGCCGCAGCTCAACGACGGCGCAACGGACGATGCGATCATCCAGGCCCTGGAGGATGCGCTGAACGATCATATGGATGTCGCATCGCTTTCGATCGGCGGCGCTGCTTTCACCGGTCCGTTGGATACCGGCGCGGCTTGCGGCAACGCGGCGGGCGTGCCCTGCGACCTGGTCCCGCCAGTCGTAGAAAACGCCGTGAAGGCTGGGATGGTCGTGGTGATCGCCGCCGGCAATGATGGCGACGGTCAATTCAGCTTCAACAACGGTCCGGCGCTTAACACCATCGAATCTCCCGGCGATGCTCCCTCGGCAATCACAGTCGGCGCGACCACCAGCTCGCACTACATGATAGAGGGCATCGAAGTGCCGGGGGCCGGCGTGCCATCGAATCTCCAAAGGATAAACGGTATGCTGGGGGCCGGCACGTTTCCCTTTGGCGCCGTTGCCGGCACGTTGATCGACGTAACGCAACTGGGCGACAACGGCTTAGCATGCTCAGCGCTTCCGGCTGGATCGCTTAACGGCGCTTTCGCTCTCATCGTGGCCGGCGGATGTAAGCCGATCACTAAGGCGCTCAACGCCCAGAATGCGGGCGCGCAGGGCGTGATTCTCTATCTCGCGGACCAATCGACTTTATCGCCGCCGGCCAGTGTCAGCTCAGCCTTCGTGCCGGTCATCCAGATTTCGAACAACGACGGAGTGGCGCTCAAATCCTTCATCGACGCCAATGCGGGCCGGACGGCATTCATCGATCCCGCGGCCTTCGAGCACGAGAAGATTCCGTTCAATGAGTTGGCGTTTTTCTCGTCGCTCGGCCCGACCTCTGGCGATAATGCACTCAAGCCGGATCTTGTCGCCGTGGGCGGGAGCGACAACTTCCTGAGCGACATCTACACAGCGGCCCAGAGTTACGATGTCCTCGGCGACCTATACAGCGCCAATGGTTATCAGGCGGCTTCCGGCACCAGCTTTTCCACGCCTCTGGTAGCGGGCGCGGCTGCTTTGGTGAAGCAAGCGCATCCTAATTTCACAGCGGCGCAAATCAAGTCTGCTTTGGTAAACACGGCCACTCAGGACGTCACCAGCGACGAAGAGGGCGACACCGTTGGAGTGCAGGCTGTGGGCGCGGGCAAACTGGATGCCGGCGCGGCGATGCAAACCAACGTCACGGCGAACCCGGCCACTATCTCGTTCGGTCTTGCGAACACACTGCCGATTACGAAACAGGTGCAGCTCATCAACAGCGGCGCGTCCAGTGTGTCGCTATCGTTATCGGTGGCGACGTATATGTCCGCAGCCAGCGCGAGTGTCGCGATCGACAAGACCAGCCTCAGCCTGGCCGCCGGCGCATCGGCCACGGTGAATGTCACATTGTCGGGCGCCAAGCCTTCGCCGGGTTCCTACTCCGGCGCGATCTCGATTACGGGCGGCGCAGTGCCGCTTCGTGTTCCGTATCTTTTCCTGGTGGGCAACGGCATCGTCGACAACCTTAATTCGCTTCTCGGCGATGGTTTCGATGGAACGGTGGGACAACTGATTCCGGAGGGAGGAATTGCGATCAAGCTGGTGGACCCGTTCGGTGTGCCGGTTTCTGGAACGCCAGTCACCTTTACCAGCAGAGTTGGAGGTGGAACGATCCGGAACGCGGACGCAAAGACAGATGCATACGGCGTCGCAGCCGCGGAAGCGATTCTTGGATCTCAGCCAGGGAACTACAGTTTTCGCGCAGTGGCCGCGGGTCTCTCGTGGACGTTCGCGGGCTCCGCTCGTGCGATGCCGGCGATTTCAGCGGGCGGCATTGTAAACGGCGCCAGTTTTGAGGCGGGAAAGCCGGTGGCGCCCGGCTCGTATGTCAGCATCTTCGGCAATGGGCTTTCGGATTTCACCGATTTTGCGACAACTTCCATCCTTCCGCTAACGATTGATTTCGCCAGTGTCAGCTTCGACGTGCCTTCCGCCAAAATCAGCGTGCCGGGCCGATTGATCTTCGTGTCGCCCGGACAAGTGAACGTGCAGGTGCCCTGGGAACTGCAAGGGCAGAGCCAGGCGCAAGTGAAAATGACCATCGATTTCTCGTACGGAAACGTGGTCACGCTGGCGCTGTCCGATTATGCGCCGGCGTTCTTCGAGAACAGCGGAGCGGTGGCCGCGCTGGATGCCAAGTTCAGTGCGATCACGGCCGGCAATCCCGCCAGGCAGGGAGTGGTGGTGCAGCTTTTTGCAAATGGATTGGGGCCGGTCAATAATCAGCCGGCTACCGGGGATCCGGCTGTCGTGTCACCGTTGGCGACTTGCAAGTCGACGCCGATAGTGGTGATCGGTGGTAAGAACGCCGTGGTGGGGTTCTGTGGTTTGGCGCCGGGATTTCCAGGGCTGTATCAAGTGAACGCGACGGTGCCGACTGGGTTGGCGCCAGGGGCGAATCCGATTACGGTGGCGATCGGTGGGCAGACGTCGAAGTCATCTACGTTGCTGGTTCAATAGGTCGTCTGCAACAACAGCCGATTTTCAATCGGCGGCAGGTTATCAACCTGCCCCACAATGCTGCGTCAATTTCCGGTGGGGAAGCCTACTATGAAGCCGTCGCGATTTCCGTGACTGGTCGGCTTGCCGGGGCCTGAAAATGCATCGAAAATCGGACCGCTGGTGAAACCGGCCAGATAGATATTTCCATTGGCGTCGAAGTCGATACCGTACGCAACCTGTAATCCGCCGCTTCCTAGAAACGTGAAATACTGAAGCCCGGCCTTGCCCGCCTTCGCCGGATTAAGCTTCAACGCGAACGCGTCCATCGAACCGTCATAGGCAGGCTGAAGGGCATTCGCGGTGCCGGCCAAATCCGATGAGAGCGTGATCCCAGCCAAGTAGATATTCCCAGCCGAGTCCAGCTTCATGTCGAACGGCACATCGGCGTTGCTGCCGCCGAAGTAAGTCGAATAGACCAACTGCGCGGAGCCGCTCTTCCCAATCGCGGGATTCAGGATGGTGACGAAAGCATCCGTGTTGCCGCCGAAATTTTGTTGCAGAGCGTCAGCCGTGGACGGAAAATCATTCGATAGCGTGTAGCCGCTCACAATCACGCGTCCGCCCGGGTCCACAATCACGTTTCGCGCAAGATCCTGATCGCTGCCGCCCAAATATGTTGAATAAACCAAGGTGTTGGCCTTCGGGTCAATGTGCGCGGCAAACCCGTCGCCGGCGTTGATGTAAAACTGTTGATAGGCGACTCCGGCCATCGGGAAATCTCCCGAATAACTCTGCCCAACCACCCACACCGTTCGATCCGCCGCCACCGCGATGCCCCGGCCGGTGTCCCACCCGGTTCCGCCCAGGTAAGTAGCGTACTGCAACGAGGCCGTACCGGTTTGGCCGAGATCGACGATGGCGAAAAACGCATCCTGGCTGCCGCCTCGCCCGGTTTGAAAACCAGTGCTCGCGGGGAAATCGTCCGAGGCCGTGTCGCCGGTGACGTAGAGTCTTCCGGTCCCGTCGAAAGTAATCGCTTGCCCCATCTCGTTCGCGCTACCGCCGAGCAGCGTGGAATACGCGAGATTCTGCGACGAATCGATCCACACCACAAATGCATCGGCGGCGCCGGTGCCGGCCAAGCTGCCCTGCGCGGCGTTGACATTTGGAAAATCGGTCGAAATTGTCGAGCCTGTCAGATAGACGTCGCCGAGCGGTCCAACCGCCATCCCGCCGAAATTTTCATTCGAAGCGCCACCCAGGTAGGTGGCGTAAACAACTTGCGATCCCGGGGCGGCGTTGGGATCGATCTTAGCGATAAAAATATCGGCGCCACC
>DATDHK010000512.1:0-3641 GCA_036521635.1 Bryobacteraceae bacterium
CATTTGCGACGGAGTATATCAGAATCACTCATACCGCAACGCCACCATCGGATCCACCCGCGTAGCCCTCCTCGCCGGCGCCCAACAAGCAATCAAAGTAACCGCGGTCAGCAGCACCGCCATCACAGCGAACGTCACCGGATCGAAAGAGCTAATCCCAAACAGCAACCCTCGAATCAATCGCGTCAGTGCGAACGCCCCCGCCGCCCCCAACCCCACACCAATCAAGCCAAGCAGCAACCCCTGGCCCAGCACCATACGCAGCACGTCGCCCTGTCCCGCCCCCATCGCCATGCGAATCCCGAATTCATTAGTCCGCTGCGCCACCGAATACGAAATCACCCCGTAAATCCCCACCGCCGCCAGCACCAGCGCAACGCTGGAAAACATGGTGAGCAGCAAAGTAAGAAACCGCGGTCGCGCTTGCGCCGTTGACAAAACCTCGTCCATGGTCCGCACCGCCGCCACCGGCAGCGACGAATCGATCTCATGTATCACCCCGCGCGACGGCCCCACCATCCGGCCCGGGTCGCCCTTCGTCCGAAGAATAACGTAGCCCGTCCGCATTCCCAGTCCCGCCGTTTGAAGATAAGGAATATACAGCTCGGTTCCAGTCGGCTTATCGATCCCCGCATTCTTGACGTCCTCCACCACACCCACCACCGTCCGCCAATCGCCCTGGAATCCCGGCTTCACCCGATGCCCCAGCGCACTCTCGCCCGGCCAATACATGCGCGCGGTAGTTTGATTCACCAGCACCGTCAGCGGCGCGCTCGCCCCATCGCGGTCGTCAAAGTAACGGCCCTCAATCAGCCGGATGCCCATCGTCTCGAAATAGCGCGGACCGCTCAACTGCCAGTAATCCATATTTTGGATCGGACCGCCATCGCGCCTCACCCAGCCTTCGATCTGCGTATCGTTCGCCATGATCTGGCGCATGGGCGGCAGCCCGCTCACAAAAGTCGCCGACTCCACACCGGGCGCCGCCGCCACTCGCTGCTGCACCGACGTCCAGAATTGAAGCACTCTCGAGCTCTCCGGATAAACCGCCTGCGGCAGCGCGATTCGCATAGTTAACAACCCGGCCTGCTGGAACCCCGGATGGACCTCTTGCAGTTTCCAGAACGCGCGAACCATCAGCCCGGTTCCGATCAAAAGGATCAGCGCCAGCGCCATCTCCGTAATCACCAGCGCCTTGCGGAAACGGTTCGACGCCACCGACGCCGTGGTGCGCGAAGCAGCCGCCTTCAACGTGTCGTGTACGTTTCCCGCGATGATCTGCGCCAGCGGCGCAAGCCCGAACGCGATGCCGGTCAGGAACGAAATCCCCAGCGCAAACAGCAGCACGGTAACATCGATGCCAATTTCATTTACGCGCGGAATACTGGACGCATTCGCGCGCGCAATCACGCGCAGCCCCGCGTAGGCCAGCGCCAGTCCGAGCAGCGCTCCGCCCAGCGAAAGCACCACGCCCTCGGTGACAAACTGCCGCGCCAGCCGCCACACCGCCGCGCCCATGGCTTTACGAATCGCGATCTCGCGCTGCCGCGCTTCCGCCCGCGCCAGCAGCAGATTCGCCACGTTGACGCAAGCGATGAGCAGCACGAATCCCACCGCTCCAAGCAACATCAACATCGCCAGCCGCACCCCGCCGACCACCTCTTCCTGGAATCCTGCCATCACCACCGGATGATTCTTGGGGCTCAGCATGTGCCGCCCAGGCCCATCCTGCCGGCCCCACTGTTCCACCAACTGTTTCATCTCGTCACGCGCCTGTGAAAGATTCACGCCGGGTTTCAACATTCCGATCGCCGAGACAAAATGGCCCGCCCGGTTGCCCGGCCTCGCGGGATCGATTTGCAGAGGCGCCCATACTTCCGGCGGATCCGTTTCGCCGGGAGGAAATTGGAATCCCTTCGGCATCACCCCGATGACGGTCGACTTGCGCCCGTTCCATAGAATGTTACGCCCGATGACGCTGTTGTCGCCGCCGAAAGCCCGCTGCCACAAACCGTAGGAAAGCACCGCCGTGAGCGGCGCTGAAGGCGCGTCGTCCTGAGGCGTGATGACCCTTCCCATCGCTGGCGAAATACCCAGCGAAGGAAGCAATCCACCGGTGACGAAGGACGCCGTGACGCGAATCGGTTCGTTCCCGCCCGCCAGGTTCACGCCTCCGTTCACCCAGCCTTCCAGCGACTCCCAGCTCTTGGCGCTCTGTTGAATTTCGATAAACTCGGGCGCCGAAACCCAGAACTTTTTGAACGTCGGAAACTCCGAATAGACTCGAATCAGCCGCTCGGAATGATGGTATGGAAGAGGCCTCAATAGTACCGCGTTAACAATGCTGAAAATCGCGGTAGTGGCTCCGATTCCAAGCGCCAGGCAAATGATGGAAGCCGCCGTGAATCCCGGCGAGTTCCACAACATCCGTAGCCCGTATCGCAGATCCTGCCCAAACGTAGTCATGATCGATAGTACTCGTAATCCGCCGAAAAGTTACCCGAAAAAAATCAAGAACAAAAGGAACACAAGGAACACGAGGAACACAGGGAACACCAGAAACAGGTGAGGTATCCAGCGGCTTCCTCCGTTCCTCGAAATCATTCCATTCGCCCGAACTGGTCCGGTGTTCCTAGTGTCCCTCGTGTCCCTCGTGTTCCTCGTGTTCCTGATTTCCTCACATCTTCCAGTCCCCTCATTTCTTCTTCCCCCAAATCCGTCCTAAATTAAAAGCATGCTCCGCATCGTCTCTCTGATCGCCAGCGCCAGCGAGATCGTCCACGCCCTGGGCCTAACCCCCTACCAGGTTGGCCGCTCCCACGAGTGCGACTACCCGGACGAAATCCACGCCCTCCCCATCTGCACCAAGCCCAGCTTCCCCATCACCGGCAACAGCGCCGAAATCGATCGCCTGGTGAAAGAACGATTAGCCGGCGCCCTCTCCGTCTACGAAGTTTTCGAAAATGTGCTCGACACTTTGCAGCCCACGCACATCGTCACCCAGACGCAATGCCGTGTTTGCGCGGTCAGCCTGGAAGATGTGGAGCGCGCGCTGGCCGGTTCCATAACCAGCCGCCCCAAACTGGTAGCCCTGGAACCCAACTCGTTAGAAGACATCTGGACCGATATCCGCCGCGTAGCGGATGCGTGCGGCGTCTCAGCCACCGGCGAAGAAATGGTCTTCAGTTATCAGGACCGCATGCGCGAAATCTCGGCCGTAGCCCGCCGCGCCCCCCGCAAGCCGCGCGTCGCCTGCATCGAATGGCACGAGCCTCTAATGGCCGCGGGCAATTGGGTTCCCGAGCTAATCGACAGGGCGAGCGCCGAAAATCTCTTCGGCAACGCAGGCCTCCACTCCCCCTGGATGACCTGGGAACAACTGCTCGCTGCCGACCCCGACGTAATTATCACCATGCCATGCGGCTTCGATCTCCAGCGCACCAGCGATGAAATGTACTGGCTGACCGAAAACCCAAACTGGTCCAAGCTCCGCGCCGTCCAAACCGGCGAAGTCTACCTCACCGATGGCAACCAATACATGAATCGCCCGGGCCCGCGCGTAGTAGAGTCCCTCCAAATCCTGGCCGAAATCCTGCACCCAAATCAATTCGAGCCAAGATTAAAAGGCTCAGGCTGGCAAC
>DATDHK010000513.1:0-2700 GCA_036521635.1 Bryobacteraceae bacterium
CGCTGATGTGATTCAGCGCTTGCAGCCGCTGCGAGTAGGGCACGCTGGTGAACTCGTAGCGTACGCCCAGGCTGAGCGTAAAGTTCGGCTTCAGCTTCCAGGTGTCGTTGAAATACGGATACAGATTGGTCTGGTCGCCATAGTAGATCACGTTGCCCAGGCTGCGCTCGGACAGGTTGTCGGGCGTGAAATCCTGGAGGAACAGAATCGCGCTGTTGTAGTTATACTCGGCCCGCGACCGCTGGGTGAACGATTGCGGCGTAATATATTTCCGTCCGTCAAATCCGAACTTCAAGGTGTGGCGGCCCTTCACCCAGCTCAAATTCTCGGTGACCTGATATAGGTTTTGAATGGTGAACTGCGGCGCGTTGCCGTCCGGTCCGATGTTCACGTTGATGTCGTTGAGAACGATGTTCGGAAACTGATCCAGTCCGGGGAACTTGAAATCGCCGGCCGGAGTTGTATTGTTGAAGCGGTTGTAGCCGAGACGAAACTCGTTGGTGATATTGGGCGTGAAGTTGTGATATTCCGTGAGGGTTCCCACATAGTACGTTGTCGGCAGGGAAAGGTAGAACACTGGAAAAGTCGCTGCCACGTCAATGCCGCTGGTCTTGTTGTAGATGTACCGGCCGCGCAGTTGGTCCTTGTCGGAGATGTTGTAGTCGATGGCGGCGATTCCGTAGTAACCGTTCAAGAAAGCCGGCGAAGCCAGCGGGAGAATGCCCAGCGGGACTTTTGCGCCGTTGATCAGAAGCGGCGCGCCATCGCCCTTCAGGAGGAAGTTGCCATCCGGAGCCGGCGAGGTGGTCACATATTGTTTGAAGATCCCGAAGTTGGTTGCCGACAGGTTGGGGAGCCCGGCCAAAGTGCTGTAACCCGCCGCGGTGGGGGTCTCGACTGCCGCCGATTGCGAGCTGGAGAGGCCAGTGGGGTTGTACTCGTAATTGCCGAAGAAGAAGAGTTTGTTCCTTTTTATTGGCCCGCCGATCGTTGCGCCCAAGCGGTTCTGGTCGTAACGCGGATTCTTTGTGAACCCCTGGTTTTGCAGCGATTGATCGATGGCGTCCAGGTTGCGGTTCTGCAGATAGTCGTAGATCGATCCATGGAACTGATTGGTGCCGCTCTTGACGACGGTGTTGAACTGCCCACCCGACGAGTGCCCGTATTCCGGCGAGAACTGGTTCTGCAACAGCGTGAACTCGGCGACGGCGTCATTGGGGATGAACACCAGAGGCCCGGTCACCGATTTGCTGTTATTGTCGATGCCTTCCACGGTGAAGTTGTTGTTGCGCGGACGCTGGCCGCCCACGGCCGGGCCGGTTCCCGCTCCCACGCCGCCGCTGCTCGAAACACCCGAGCCCAGCAGCGACAGGTTGAGCACGCCGGCGCCAATGCTGGCGGTTGGAAGATCCGCCGCCGCCTTGGTCTCGAAGGTGTTCTGAACGTGAGCCGTGCTGGTATCGATCTGCACCGCCGCGGCGTTCACTTCCACGGTCTCCGCGGTGGAGCCGACTTGCAGCGTCACGTTCGCGGTCACGGCGCGGTTCACCTCCACGGTGAGGTTTTTCACGGACGCCGCGGTGAATCCCTTAGCTGTAACGGTGACGTTGTAGGCGCCCGGCAGGAGATTGCTCACGCGATATTCTCCGGCTTGGCTAGTGGTCGCGTTGGCCTTGACGCCCGTCGCGACATTCTCGACGGTTACAGTTGCGCTGGGCACCGCGGCGCCAGTGGCGTCCACCACCGTGCCGATCACATCGCCGCTAATCGCCTGCGCGCTGGCTATGCCAGCCGCGAGCGTCAAAACGGCTACAAACGCAACCGCCAATAAAAAAGTTTTCCGCATATCTCACCTCCGCATGTCGAATAGAACGTAGCCCAGCCGATTGCCAAACAGCAAACAGAAAGCTGAGCGTGTCTACGAAATCGTATCATAAACAAAACGTTTGTAGTCAACAATTAATCAAATTTACATTCCGCCCGCGTGGCGCGCCAGAGCGTGAGTGTGGGCCATCCTGATTCTGGTAGCGCGCCCTCGAAATCTACTGTAAAGCGTATTTTCCGTTTGATCCGGACCACTCACCGTGGTAGCGCGGGTGCTCCGTAGAAACGCGAATACAACGCGAATACAAAAGGTGCTTTGTGGATAATAAAACCGGCGAGTCGAGGTTAACTTCCCTGTGAAGGGCGACAAAGTGAACGCCCCAGCCGGGAAATTTCGGCGGCTCTGGCCGCGCCGGCGTTAGGTCAACTTGCTAACGCGGATTCAGCGGTCCCCCGGTTGGCTTCGTTTTTTCAAATCTGCTGATCGTGTACAGGCGGCGCATCCGGTGGCTTCGTTTTTTCAAATCGCTCCCCGTTGCCCGATCGGCGCACGACGTTAATTTTATACCATTTTAGTTTAACCTAAACCTATGATGCTGTTGGCTTTCTCCGCTTTCTGGTATTCTCCGGACGTAATCTTCCGGAAAGCGTATTAAGGAGCGGTAGTTCGTAACGCACAATTCGTGTATGTGATAGATTCAATGGAGATAGCACACCCTTAACGTTTTGGTCACAAGAGTGCACTACTGCTTCAGCCAATCGTACGGTCTCAAGAATGTTTTTTAGGCAATAGTTCCCGCTGACTGCGGAGCAAATTCGTACCAAGCGAGTTAAGAATAGGCCAAGCCAAGGACGCGAGTACTTGGATGGTTTTAG
>DATDHK010000514.1:0-5573 GCA_036521635.1 Bryobacteraceae bacterium
TCCACTTCGCTCGATAGGCGCTTGGTGGCCCGCAGAAGATCGCCGAAGAAAGATGCGCCGCGCTGCTCGATTTGCGTCAGCACTTCGCGCGCCGCATGCGAGAGCACCGGCGCCGTTCGTTCTCCCGCCGCCAGCCACTCAGTGCTCTCGCGCAGGAAAATTGCAATCGGCGCGGTTCGCGTTGGCCGCACACGCCGCGGCTCCGGATCGTCGAATGCCGGATGCGGCGAGAGTCTGGCCCACATCACCTCGCCAGCGAGGCAAAGCTGATCCAGAAAATCAGGCTCATAGTTGACGACGCGCCGCGAAAGCACTTCCGGCTCCCATGCCGCCGCTGAAATTTCGTAGCCTTGCAATTGCCGGACGACTTGCAGTGCACCATCTGCCCCATGCAATCGACTGCCCGGCACGACGTGCTGCCAGCGCCAAAGGAAACGCTGGAATTGGGCGGCGGTCACCGGCTCGATTTCGCGCCGAAGCGTACCCAAAGTCAGCCGGTGAATGCGCGCCAGAATCCGGCGATTGCACCATTCGATTTCATCCGGCGGAAGTTCAGGAGAGAAACGTCCGCGCATTACCTGTCCTTCGGATTCGAGTTTCGCCAACGCGGATTCGATGATGTCGCGTGGAAAAGCCAGCTTCTCGGTGAGCCATGCAACGGTAACGGGGCCTACCGATTCCATCCATCCACGCATCGCTGGAACTGCGTCGTCTGCGACAAGCCGCCGCTCTGTCGCCACCCAAAACTGTTTGCCCGCGCGGTCGTGAATGTGCGCGCGTCCGGTGGCAACCAGTTCCGCATACCATCCTTGCCACGCTTCAACCGGCGGCAGGGCGATCAATGTCAGCAACGCATCATGCAGTTCATCGGCGTCACGAACATCCGGCCAGGATTCCTCTGCAACCTGCGCAATTGCGGCCGAATCCAGAATTCCAGCGCCGCCTGCGAAATCCGTCCGCAGCGTTCGCCGCAACTGGACTGCGCGGGCGCGGCGTTCCTCAAGAGGCGCATCGTCGAGATAGGCGTACGGATTGGCGTTGAGGATCTCATGCGAAAATGGCGACGGCTCGGCATTATCAATTGCTACTTTGCGAATGCGCCCGGACTCGAAGCCCTCCAGAATGTTTTTGAGTCCGTCGAGATCCATGGCTTCATGCAGGCAGTTGTCAATGGTCTCTTTAACCAGCGGATGATCGGGAATGCGAATCTCACCGGTGAGGTTTTCCGCGCACGCCACCTGGTCCGGAAAAACGGACGCGAGCAAGTCTTCCGAGCGCATTCTCTGGATCGGCGGCGGCACTCGCCGGCCACCTTGAAACCGCAGGATCGCGAGCGCGCGCGATGCGTTCCAGCGCCAACGCACGGTGAACATCGGAGCGTCCAGCAATGCGTGTGTCAGCACGTGCTCCACGGTTTGCGGTTTCAGAAACTCAAAAACCAATTCGAGTGGAAAAGCGTGCTGCTCGGTGAGTGAAATGTTGATGCCGTTATCGGTGGCGGCGGCTTGCAATTCGAAATTGAACGAGCGGCAGAAGCGTTTGCGCAGCGCGAGTCCCCAGGCCCGATTGATGCGCGATCCGAATGGAGCGTGGATCACCAGTTGCATTCCGCCCGCTTCGTCGAAGAATCGTTCGGCGACCACTGTTTGTTGCGTCGGCAACGCATTCAACGACGCTTGGCCGGCTAGCACGTAAGCGATGGCCTGTTTGGCGCCGGCTTCGTCCAGTCCGCACTCTTCTGTTAAGAACGGCAGGGCTCGTGAGGAGTCGCGAACAATCTCTTCCCTCACATGGCCGACTGCTTCCGAAAGCTCGATGGTCCGCCCTGGCGCTTCGCCATTCCAAAAAGGCACCGAGGGCGGCGCGCCATGCGCATCCTCAACCCGCACGCGGCCGGGCTCCACCCGTTTGATGCGCCAGGAACTAGTGCCCAGCAAAAAGACATCGCCCGATAAACTCTCGACCGCGAAATCCTCATCCAGTGTGCCGACTATTTTGCCGTCAGGCTCCGCGATCACTGAATAACTTGCGTTCTCGGGAATGGCCCCGCCGGAAGTGATGGCCGCCAGCCGCGCTCCACGACGGCCCTTCACGCGGCCGTTCACTTGATCGCGATGCAGGTATGCGCCGCTGCGCCCGCGCTGGGTTGCGATGCCATCCGACAACATGGCGATGATGGAATCGAATTCCACACGCTGGAGGTTCCGATATGGGTATGCCTTCTTAACCAAGCCGTAAAGGTCGTCCTCACGCCATTCGCGCGCCGCCGTTTCAGCCACGATCTGTTGCGCCAGAATATCTATGGGCTTTTCAGGAATCGCCAGCAGATCCAAATCACCGGTGCGAATGGAGCGCACCAGTGCGGCGCATTCAATCAACTCATCGCGCGTTGTCGCAAATATTCGACCTTTGGGTTTCGCGCCAACCCAATGTCCCGAGCGGCCGATACGCTGCAAGGCAACGGCAATGGAGCGAGGCGATCCGATCTGGCATACGAGCTCCACCGATCCAATATCGATACCCAGTTCGAGCGAAGCGGTTGCCACCACGGCGCGCAGCTCGCCATTTTTCAAACGGGTCTCGGCATTCCAGCGGAGGGCGCGCGAAAGACTTCCGTGATGGGGCAGCACCAAATTCGGGCCCAGACGTTCCTCGAGAGCGTGCGCCACGCGTTCCGCCAGCCGGCGCGTATTCACGAACACGAGTGTCGTCCGATGCGCCAGAATCAACTCGGCGACGCTATCGTAAATCTCGGACCACATCTCATTAGAGGCCACCGGACCGAGTTCATCGCGCGGCACTTCGACCGCGATTTCCATCTCACGGCGATGGCCCACGTTGACGATGCGCGCATCCGGGCTGAGAAACTCGGCCACCTGGCCGATGGGCTTTACCGTAGCCGAGAGGCCGATGCGCTGCGACTTGCGGCCATGTGTTTCGTCGGTGAGTGCGTCGAGGCGTGCGAGCGACAGCGCGAGATGCGAGCCGCGTTTGTCGTCCGCCACGGCGTGGATCTCGTCCACGATCAACGTGCGCGAGGTGCTGAGCATGGCCCGCGATTTTTCAGCGGTCAGCAGAATGAAGAGCGACTCCGGAGTCGTCACCAAAATGTGCGGACGCTGCTTGCCCATCTTGACGCGTTCGGCGGCAGGCGTGTCCCCGGTGCGCACCGCTGTGCGGATTTCGGCGAATGGGATGCCCTGGCTCGCGGCCAGAGCCGAGATTTCCGCCAGCGGGATTTCGAGATTCTTGTGGACGTCGTTGCTCAAGGCCTTGAGCGGCGACACATACACGACTTCGGTTTCATTTGGTAATGCGCCAGTGCGAGCTACGCGCACTAACTGATCGATGCAAATCAGAAATGCGGCCAGTGTTTTGCCGGAACCGGTCGGGGCTGAAATCAGAACGTCGCGGCCGGCGCTAATTTCAGGCCAGCCGAGAATCTGCGGTTCGGTGGCGTAGGCAAACCGTTTGGCGAACCACTCCGCGACCAAGGGATCAAGCTGGTCCAGGACACCGTAGTTGGATTGTAAAAGTGAACTCACCTGTTACTATTATCTCCGCTTTATTTCAGGGAGGCGTCGAACCAGTTGAGCATGCGGTCCAGCAGATCCAGCTGGTGTTTTTCTTCGGCGATCCCGTGGCCTTCGCGCGGGTAGATCACCAAATCGCTCTTCACGCCGTACCGCTTCAATGCGCGATAGAGTTGCTGGCTCTGTCCGATCGGGTCCGTCCGGTCCGCCTCGCCTTGCAATAATAAAGTTGGCGTCTTGACATTTTTCACGTACGTGATTGGCGACGATTTTTGAAAGTCGGCCAGATGCTCGTAAGGCACTCCGTAGAACCACTCATCGCCGGCCGATCCCGCTTCCGTGCCAAATTCACTCGCCAGATCGGACATGCCGGCGCCTGCCACCGAAGTCTTGAAACGGTTCGTCTGCGTGACAGCCCACATGGCCATGTATCCGCCGTAGGACCATCCACCGATTCCGAGCCGCTCCGGATTCGCGTCGCCGCGCGTCACCAGCCAGTCGACTCCGGCCAGCACGTCCTTGTAATCGCCACCGCCCCAATCCGTGCGATTGCTCTCGATAAATTTGTGGCCGTAACCGGTGGAGCCGCGTATATTCGGACACAGCACCAGATAGCCGCGGCTCGCCAGCAACTGCGCCCAGGCGTTGAATCGCTGCGACCAGGCGCCAGTCGGGCCGCCATGCACCAGGACCACGAGCGGAAGTTTCGCGCCGGGTTGATAGCCCAGCGGCTTCACCAATTGGGCTTCAATCGAAGTGCCGTCGAAGCTCGCATACTTCACCAATTCCGCGGGCCGCAGAGAAATTTTGGCCCACTCCTGGTTGAAATGGCTTACCTGTTTTAGCGCGCCGCCGGACGATGCAAGCCACACTTCCGGCAACGTGGTCGCGTCGCCTGCGACAACAGCGACGGAACCGGATTCACTCATGGCGAAATCCGACGGACTTAGCGGGAAATCGGAAAACATGCGCTCAACGCCGTTGCTTCTTATGGAGGCGATCTCGTGCGTGAATCCGCGCTGCACCAGCGCGACAAAGGAGCCGTCGCGCCGCCAGTCGAACTGTGGGATGGGCCGGTCGATACGAGCCGCGGTCAGGTTCTGTGCGCTGCCGCCGTTCATCGGCATAACGAACAAGTCGTGCGTCGTGGGACCGTCGCCGGGAGATCCGAGGTAGGAAAACTGTTTGCCGTCCCGCGATACTTTGAGATGGCGGAAGGGTCCGCGCGGCGATACGACCTCGCTGAAATTTCCACCGGCGGCGGGGATGGTGTAGATTTTGTCGATCCACTGATCCGATTCAGGATGGTCGCTGGCCTTGACCAAAAATCCCTTATTGCCTGGTATCCAGCAAAACTCCTGGACGCGCCACGGACTCTGCGTCAATTGGTGTACTTTGCGCGAATCGACATCCACGGTCCAGAGCCGCGAGTGTTTGTCATCGCGGTCCACGACGCGCGCATCGGCCTTGTCATGCTCGCGCTTTTCTTCGTCTTCGGTTTTCGGTTCGCCCGCGAGGAACGCAATTTGCTTGCCGTCGGCCGACCATTGGAAGCTCTGAATCGAGTTCTTAGCTTCGGTCAGCTTTTCCGCTTCTCCGCCGTCGGCGCGCGCCAGATAAATTTGACGATTGTCGTCGCGGTTCGACAAGAAGGCGAGATAGCGGCCATCGGGCGACCATTCGGGATTGGTTTCGCTCTTGGCCGAGGTGGTCCACTGCCGCAAGTCACCGCTCTTCAGATTGAGGACCCAAATGTGCGTCGTTGCCGCTGTGCCCTTCACCGGCTCGCGTACGTCGAAGGCAAGCAGTTTTCCGTCGGGAGAAAACTTAAGGTTGGAGATGTTGCGAATGCGTAGCGTCTGCGCGGGCGAGAGCGGCGTTTGCGCGGCGGCGATACCGGCGATAAATAGGAGCAGGCAAGTTTTCATAGTGAGCTTTTTAATAAGGATAGCGGACGGAGGCAATGAGTGGACAGGTCTAACAAGACCGCTCCCTGACGGTCGTGGCTCAGAAACGCTCATTCCGAGCCGCGACCGTAAG
>DATDHK010000515.1:0-3980 GCA_036521635.1 Bryobacteraceae bacterium
GCGGCGGGCGTCCGGCGTTCCGGGCTTTTCGATTTGCCGCGCCTCACTAAAGACTGCCAGCGCATCCATGCGTTTCCGGTCCTGCGCCGTCGCTGGGCGCGGGCCTTCAGTTCGAAGCGAGTAGCTGCCCTTCGCGGGCGACGTTATCTCCAAACGGAATGATCCAGGCGATTCCGCAACCGTAAACACTCGATGAGAATCGCGCATGAGTTGCTTGCCGTCGGGTGAATAGAGTGTAGCGGCAAACTCGGCGCCCTTCGGCTCAATGATCGCGCTATAGAATTGCCCAGCTTCAAGGACAACCGCCCGCTCGTCCGCCCGCAGGCAAGCGCCGAGCAGCGTGAAGGCGATCAGTCCGGGAAAATATCGGATAACCATCAGTGCCAATGCATTGTGGGGCAGATTGTTAATCTGCGGCCGATTGGTAATCGGCCCGTTGATCATGATGCTTTACCGAATTGGCCGATTACCAATCGGCCGCAGGTTACCAACCTGCCCCACAAAAAAACCCTCACCCGGCCGGCATGTTCTCTTGAAACCACTTCAACACCCGCTCAAACAAATCCCGCACATGCTCCGGATCGTGAAATCCATGCCCCTCCCCCGGATAAATCACAAACTCCGTCTTCACGCCAAACGTCTTCAGCGCGTGCCAGAATTCGTAAGACTGCGGCGGCGGACATTCCCCATCGCGCTCGCCCACCACCACCAGCGTGGGCGTCTTCACGTTCTTAATAAAATTGATGGGTGCGCTCTTCGCGTACACCGCGGGATCGTCGTAGACCGACGCGCCGAAATATGGAATCATCCACTGGTCGATAGAGTTTTGGCCGTAGTAACTCTGCCAATTCGCGATGCCCGCGCCCGCAAACGCGGCACGAAACCGATTGGTTTGCGTAACGGTCCACATGGTCATGTAGCCGCCGTAGCTCCAACCCGCAATCCCAATCCGCTTCTCGTCCACTGGATAACTCTTCGTCACCGTATCCACGCCCGCCATAACATCGCGCAGGTCGCCATATCCGAAATCGCGGACGTTGGCGCGTGTGAATTCCTCACCCTGCCCGTAACTGCCGCGCGGATTCGGGAGAAACAAAAAATATCCGTGGGATGAAAGCAACTGCAGCGGCAAGCCAGGCCTGGGCCACGATGGACGCACCTCCGCGGCCGGTCCGCCATGCACCACCACGATCATGGGATAACGCTTCGAAGGATCGTACGGTTGCGGATACAGCAGCCAGCCTTGCACGTGAAAGCGATCGCTGGTCCATTCAATACTCTTCGCCTCGCCCCACATCGGACGCGCGTCGTCGTTGGAATGGCTGACCTGTCGCCATGCCCCGGTTCGACCGGCCCAAACTTCGGGCGGCTTAGTCCATGAATTTCGAATGATCGCGCTGTTCGACGTATCGCCGGAAAACACGATGCTATCGGCGCCCTTCCACAATGTCTCCGAACTTCCCGACGCCAAGTCCAGCGTGGAAATAGCCATCTGTCCGGCCGTGCCTTCGGTCATCAAAATTTGTTTCGAGGAAGGCATCCATCGAAACCAGTTCGGCGAAGAATTCCGTTTCGGAGTAAGATTTTTCAGCGCGCCGCCCGACGCGCTGACGGAATAAATGTCGCCGCCGGTGGACCCCTCATCGCTCATGAGTCCGCCGATGAATGCGATGTCTTTTCCGTCCGGCGACCACCGCACATTAGCGGCCTGCATCGCCGGCTTCGCAATGCGCCGTGCACTGCCGCCCGACGCATCGATGCTGAACAACTCCGCGATGAACCAATTGTCGTCGCCCGATCCTGGCGCGGCAAGATACGCCAGGTTCTTGCTGTCGGGTGACCAATCGAATTCGTATACATACATGCCGGCGGGCGTAATGCCGCGCACTTCACCGGTGGCGGAATTCACGACAGCCAGCCGCTGCAAAACAATCTGCGACGCCACCACGCCAGAATCGGCGACAGTGGCCTCTGTTGGACCGGGCACGCGAGTCACGCCCTCAATCCACAGCATGGCAATACTGCGGCCATCGGGCGACCACCGTGGATCGGCCAAATATCCCGCCAGGCTGGTCAGCTTGCGAGGAGCGCTGGTCCCGGGTTTGTCCGCGATATATAGCTGCAACTGCCCGGGCGTGCCGCCGTTCGAAAGAAACGCGAGCTTGCCGTCGCGCGACCATGCCAGGCCCTGGCCGGACCACGGATCGTTCAAAAGCCGCCGGGGCGCCGCGCCGGCATCGCGAAGGTCCTTTATGAAGATCACCGATCGGCGCGGTTCGGCGCCTTCCTTCGCCAGAATCATTTCGGTCCACGCCACCGTTGCGCCATCGGGAGAAACCGAGACCTCGCGAAAGTGATGGACGGCATTCAACGCATCCAGCGATTGACCGAACAAGGCCGTCGAGAAGAGGAAAAAGCCTACGGAAAAAACTGATTTGGCCACACCGTAATGGTAGTACAGCAATCCGCCGATAGCTAAGGTGCGTGACTTAGTACTGCGTGACTTGATACTGCGTGACTTGATAGTGGAGGTGCCGGTATGTCCATAATTTCCATCTCGCAATCCGTCAACGACGCTACGCCAGCGGCGAAACAGCGGCAACAAGTGGTGCGGGCCTTTGCGGGCACGATGGCCTTTGGGCTGGTTCTAGCCACTCTATATGTTGGGACGCGGATTGTTACCGCGAAAACCAGCGTCAAAGCGCCCCGGCCCGTGGTGGCAAGACCGATAGCGGCGCCGGTTGTTGCGCCCGTCCCGGCGGCTGTGCCCACGGTAACAAAACAGGATTCCGCCCCTCTCCCGGTTCGCCGCAACGTGACTCCGCATCCCGGTGAAAAGTACGTCCAGGTAGCGGCATTTGGTCCCAAGGCGCTCGACTCGTATCTTCGACAGCTTGAGAGTAAGGGCTTGCATCCCTTGGTTGCGCCCGGTCCGGCGGACGGAATCCATCGAATCTTGATTGGTCCCTACACAAACACAGAGACGCTGGAGCAAACCCGCCGCACGCTTCAAATCGTCGGCATGGATTCAATCGTCCGCTCCTATTAAAAATTGATTCCGTTTGTGGGGCAGGTTGGTAACCTGCCGCCGATTGAAAATCGGCCTGTCGGGGAGCCTTAGCAATAGCCGATTTTCAATCGGCGGCAGATTACCAATCTGCCCCACACGATAATCATCCCCGCCAGCGAACGCCCAGATTAAGAGCTTTCCGGCAATAGTCCAAACTGCGTTGCATGTGTTCGAGCTGTTGCGCCTTGAGTGCGTCCATATACCGCTCCCGGAATTCGCCAACGTCAGCGGTGACGTGCGGCTTGTCATAAGCACGCCCCCGCTTGGCCAGCGCGACGAAGCGCGAAAAATCGCGCGAACGCGCCCGCGGGAACCACTTAGTCCAGAATTCCTGCGAATAAACCGGTATCGTCACCGGCGGCCGCGCGGTAATAGGCTTGCAATAAATGTGAACCTGCGGCAGGATTTCGGACGCGCGCGCAACCAGCGCCTTGAAATCTACGGTGCCCTCTCCCAGCGGCACCCACTGCACCGCGATTCCGTCCGGCTGCTCGTACACCACCGAATCACGAAGGTGGAAACTGACCGCGTAAGGACCAAGCTCTTCGACGGTGGTCATCGGATCCTCGGCCACAAATACCGGATTGCCGGTGTCGAGATAGGATCCCACGAACTCCTTGCCCGCGGTCTCGATTACCTGCCGCGTTTGCCAGGCTTGCAGTTCCTTGTGATTCTCGATGCCGATCTTGAGGCCCGCGTCCATCGTCTGGCTGCGAACTTCGCGCAGAATCTTGATCGCTGTTTCCATGTGCGGCTCCACGGGACCATCGTCCGGCATGCTATACCGGTCGCCCGCGAGCAGGGCCCTGACAATTGGCGAGCCCAACGCAGCGGCCCGCTCAATGTTCTTGCGCAGCGTGGCCACCACTTGTGGATAGCGATCGGCCGTCTTCGGCAAGATGGCGCCACC
>DATDHK010000516.1:0-2850 GCA_036521635.1 Bryobacteraceae bacterium
GAAATCGAATGAAATCAGGTGAGATCAAAACGGCTGCAAGTTGTTGGCTGGCAAGAGGATTTGTTTAGATTTCTTGCATTTGCCGAAGGGCTGAGATCGGTTTAGCAAACCGCTGCTTTCGACCACTCAGCCACCTCTCCGGCGGTTTTGGGTTGGTCTTTAAACGGATAGTAGCACAGCGGCTCATGAACCAGCAGGTCTAATCGTATACTTTGCTGCGATGGCCTACCGCGACCACCAACACCACGACCCGGTCTTGTTGAATCTCACAGATGATTCTGTAATCCCGGACTCTATATCGCCAGAGGCCTTTCCGGGAGTGACGCAGCGCTTTGCCGAAGTTCTTGGGATCGCCCAAGGGCGCAATCCGCGTCTCCATGTAGTCGAGGATTTCTTTTTGGATGCGCTTGGCGAGATTGCGTAAATCCTTTTCGACCCGCGGGTCGTATTCAATTGCCCAGGCCAAGGTTCTTTCGCAGTTGACGCGCAGTGATCGGTGCTTGCCGATCCTCTAACCGGGATTCGGCAACCCGGCGATCCTCGGTCTCTTCAAAATGATCAATGAGAACATCCCGGATGAGTTGGCGAAGCGGAACACCGGAGGCCTCCGCTTCGGACACGAGCCGGGATTCGATCTCCGTTGGTATGTCGATGGTAACGGTCATACAATTGTATTCTCGCAAATCCCACTGGTCACTTCTTCACAAAAATCGCCATGTACATCTGCTTCGGCGCCAGCTCGTGCTTGGAGGCCAGCTTGAAGCCGTTGGCTTCTACTTCCTTAATTACGTCGTCTTCGTCCAGGCGGATGTGCTGCATGGCGCGTCCGCCCGGCATTGCGTCCGGGCGCTTGTAGTAATCCACTATCACCAGCTTGCCGTCCGAGAGCAGGCTATCGCGAATGTGCTCCAGCATCGGTTCCGGATAGTCGAAATGATGATAGACCTCCAGCAGCAGGACGCCTTCGAGGGTGTCGGCCGGCAACTTCGGATCGCGATCCGTGCCTAGCACGAACGTCACGTTGGTCAGGCCCTGGGCGCGCACTTTCAATTTGGCTTTGTCCAGAAAATCGTTGGAGATGTCTTCGGCGATCACCTGGCCCGTACCGCCAACCACGTGGCTCAAATACGGCAGCATGAAGCCGGTGCCCGTGCCGACATCGGCGACCTTGTTTCCCGGCTTTAGCCCCATCGCATCCACGATGTCGCGCGGGCGCTGGCGTTCATCGCGGCCGGGATCGTTCAGGGTGCGCGCGACGTTTTCGCGGCCTTCCTTGGTTTGGTAACCCTCGTTGGCTTTCCCGGCGACTTGCGGAAACGCGGCGGAACAAAACAACAAAAAGCATGCTAATTGTTTCACAGTGATTTCTCCATGGGCATGGCGAGCGGTGGCTCAATCAGGAATTCGTGCGAGGACATCTCGGCCAGCGCCTCGCGAATGGACTGCTCGGAAGTGGGCTCTACAGTGATGACGAAGGGCAGATCGCGCCAGTTCTGCGCGGGGATTTGCAGGACGGCGTCCAGGCTGATGCCCTTCTCCGCGAGGATGCCGGCGAGTTTCGCGATGATGCCGGGCTGGTCGCTCACGCGGAAGCGAAGATAGTACGGGGCATGTTGTAACGTCACTGAAATCGGCTGGTATTCGCCCAGGCGCTCGTGCGCGAACGGGGAAACCCGCTCGGGACTGCCGGATCGAATCTCGCGCGCCACACGCATCAGGTCGCTGACCACGGCGACGCCGGTGGGCGACGGACCCGCGCCGCGGCCGTAGTAAAACGTGTCCTCGCCGTATTTGCCTCGCACCCAAACGGCGTTGTATGCGCCTTGCACTCCGGCCAGGATGGTGGATTGCGGAATCAGGGCCGGCCGCACCGATAGGATCAATCCAGCGGGCGTCTGGCGGGCCGCGCACAACAAGCGGATGGTGTGGCTGAGCTGGTGGGCGTACTGGAAGTCCACGGGCGTGATGCGGCGGATTCCTTCGGTGTAAATGTCCGACGGCGTGATCTTTTCGCCGAACGCGAGCGCGGAAAGAATGGCGAGCTTGGAGCGCGCATCGTAGCCGTCCACGTCGGCGCTGGGATCGGCCTCGGCGTAACCCAACCGCTGGGCTTCTCGGAGCACGTCGTCGAACGAAGCGCCGCGCTTTTCGATCTCTGTAAGGATAAAATTGCTGGTGCCGTTCAGGATGCCGTAGAGGGTGGTGACGCGGTCGCCCGAAATTCCTTCGCGCAAGACGCTGTGGATGGGGATGCCGCCCGCGACGCTGGCCTCCATCGCGAGGTTGATGCCGGCGGCGATGGCGCGCTCCCAGATTTCCGCGCCGCACAGGGCCATCAGCTCCTTGTTGGCCGTGACCACGGATTTCTTGTTGGCAATCGCGGCGGTGATGATTTCATGGGCGACGCCGGCGCCGCCCACCAGTTCGGCGACGATGTCGACTTCCGGATGCGCGACTATTTCGCGCCAGTCCGTTGTCCGCAGAACCGGGTTTACGGCCGCCGGCAATTGTTTGGAATGGATGGAGGGGCAGCAGAGCGCTCTTACGTGCAGGTGGAAGCCGAGCTTCAGCGCAATCTGGTCCGCATTTTCCGCCAGGATCGCGAGCGCGCCCATGCCGACATTTCCCAGGCCGACAATTCCAATGTTGACCACCTGCATCTGAGGCTATTATCGGGTAATCGGCCGGCTGGTTACCAACTGCCCCACAAATTGAAAAGATCGATATCCTGAAGTTTGTGCACAGCCGCTTGAACAGAATTCAGCCACGGGCCGCGTGGCTGCGCTATACCGTGGCCGGTTGCGCGGTGGCGGTTGCCTTTCTTCTACGATCTCTTCTGCACAGCCGTCT
>DATDHK010000517.1:0-3716 GCA_036521635.1 Bryobacteraceae bacterium
CAGCTATACGCTGAACCACGAAGAAGTCTGGAAGGCGTTCGAGGAAGGCATCCGTTTTTCCGAGTGCCTGTCGCCCGAGGCGGTGGAGGTGGATCGCTACGGACACGCGGCCGCGTTGCATTTGACGCGCAGGCCGATTGATCCAATCACTGGAAAACTAGCGGAAACCGGCGACCCGGTAGTGCTGCCCGCAAAGTCGATTTTAGTCGCCGCGGGAACACAGCCGAATACCGTGCTCGGCCGCGAAGATCCGCAGAACGTCTTCTTGGACGGCCGCTGGTTCCAGGCCGTGGATGAAGCGGGGCAGCCCGTGCAGCCGGAGAAAATTGCCAAGCCAAAGATCCCGCGCGTGCTGACTTCCATTCGCGCCGACGGCCGCGGCATCAGCTTTTTCGGCGACCTGCATCCTTCGTTCGCCGGCAATGTCGTTAAGGCCATGGCGAGCGCCAAGCAAGGCTATCCGGTGGTGTCGCGTTTGTTGTCGAGAATGCCGCCCGCACATCCCGCGCCATCCGAATTGGTAACGCGCCTGAACGCCGAACTGCGTGCGGTGGTGAAGGACGTGATCCGGCTGACGCCGAATATCGTCGAGGTAGTGGTGCGCGCGCCGATGGCCGCGCGAGCTTTCGAGCCTGGCGAGTTTTATCGTTTGCAAAACTACGAGACGCTGGCGAAGCACGTGGACGGCACCACGCTGGCCATGGAAGGGCTCGCCCTTACCGGTGCTTCCGTGGATCGCGAACAGGGGCTGCTCTCCACCATCGTGCTCGAAGTAGGCGGCTCGTCCGATTTGTGTACGCTCTTGAAACCTGGCGAACCGGTAATCCTCATGGGGCCCACCGGCACGCCTACTGAAACTCCGTCGCGCGAAACCGTTTTGCTGGTGGGCGGCGGATTGGGGAACGCCGTGCTGTTTTCCATCGGTCACCAATTGCGCGAAAGCAAATCGAGAACGATCTATTTCGCGGGCTACAAGAAAATGATCGACCGCTACAAAGTGGAAGAGATCGAGAAAGCCGCCGACGTTGTGGTATGGTGCTGCGACGAAGCGCCGGGCTTCACGCCAAATCGCGTTCAGGACAAGGCCTTTGTGGGAAACATCGTGGATGCGATGGCTGCGTATGCGCGCGGCGATCTGGACGAACCGGAAATTCCCTTCAGCCAAGTGGACCGCCTGGTTGTAATCGGCTCGGACGCAATGATGCACGCGGTGCAGCGCGCGCGCCACGGAGTCCTTGCGCCGTATCTCAAGCATGGCCACAAAGCCATCGCCAGCATCAACTCGCCCATGCAGTGCATGATGAAGGAAATTTGTGCGCAGTGCCTGCAACAGCACAAAGATCCGATCACCGGCGAAGAGACGGTCGTTTTCTCTTGCTTCAATCAGGACCAGCAGATGGATCATGTAGACTTCGCCAGCCTGCGCACGCGCCTGTCGCAAAACGGCGTGCAGGAGAAACTGACCAAGCAGTGGATCGATCGCTGCCTGCGGCAGATCGGCGCGCGCGATGAGCTGGTCCAAACAATGAGGTGACTGTCACCTCATTTAATTGCTAAGATGGTTTTGGCGCCGCGAGGGGCGCCACTGCCTGAGAAAGAGGATCTCACCCTCGTCAATCCCATCGCAATGTTGTTCGCAGGGATTTCCGGATTTTTGCCGTCGTTTCAGGCCAACGGCAAAGACAAAATTCCAGGAGAATCGCGTGCGAACAGATCTTGAAGAATACCGGATTCGAGCCAGCCGTCTACTCAAAGAACTACGCGGGACCGATCTAGCGGTCGGACTCCGCGTGGCAAATCGTTTTTGCGTCCTGCCGGGTTTCGCGGACAAAGCCCCCGGCGACATTTACAACAGCCGCGGCCTATTGAAGCGCAAGCATGCGCTGACAGTCGTCGCCCAAGAGGCCGGTTTCAACAACTGGCCGGAACTCAAGACATCGACGGCGCCGGCCGCCGATATTGGATTCGATCCAACACGGTTGTTCCAAAGGACCGCGAACTTTTTGAATCTCTGGTACCGCACCTACGCTGAAGCCCGCGAAGTATTAACGACCGATCCGAAGCGCTATCTATTTCCTTATCGCCATCAGTTTGTAGTTTGCGAAGGACAACTATTGGAGGATCAAGGAATCGATACGGCCGATCCCGACTGGGAGTGCATCGGCCGGGATTGGGTGAAGCCGCTGGATGCGAAGGCGCACGCAAGGCTCGCTGTTCGTCTTCGGCGCGTAGTGAAATGAATTAACCTAAAACCACATGCGTGAGATGGGAATCGCTTCGCCCGCCGCACTCGAAGGCGAGCGTCAGTTTGAAACCGCGCTGCGCCCCACCAGGCTGAGCGATTTCACCGGCCAGGCGAAGCTCAAGGAAAACCTGTCCATCGCCATCGAAGCCGCCAAAAAACGCGGGGAGGCGATGGACCATGTGCTGCTGTATGGCCCGCCCGGCTTGGGGAAAACAACGCTCGCCACCATCATCGCGGCCGAGCTCGGCGTGGGCTTCGAACAGACTTCGGGCCCGATCCTGCAGAAGAAACTCGATCTCACCGGAGTGCTTACGAACATCCGGCAGCGACAGGTGTTTTTCGTCGACGAGGTTCACAGGCTGCTGCCGGACGTCGAGGAAATCCTTTACGCGGCGCTGGAGGATTTCCGGATGGACATTCTAATCGGCACCGGTCCCGGCGCGCGCACGCACTCAATCGCCATTCCACACTTCACCGCCATCGGCGCCACCACGCGCCAGGGATTGGTGAGCGCCCCGTTGCGCGGCCGCTTCGGATTGGTGCTGCGCCTCAACCACTACGGCGTCACTGAACTGACCGCCATTGTCCTGCGATCGGCGGCGTTGCTGGCCGTAACGGTCGATCCCGAAGGTGCCGAAGAAATCGCCCGGCGCGCCCGGGGAACTCCGCGCATTGCCAACCGATTGCTTCGCCGCGTCCGCGATTATGCCCAGGTCCGCGCTGAAGGCCATATCGATCTTGGCATTGCGACGATGGCGCTGGATTTGCTGGAAGTAGATCGCTTCGGCCTCGATGAAATCGATCAGAAGATCATGCTCACGTTGCTGGAAAAATACAGCGGCGGACCCGTGGGAGTGAACACCATCGCCGCGTCCATCGATGAGGAGGCGGACACCATCGAAGAAGTGTACGAGCCTTATCTGATGCAGCTTGGATTTATCGACCGGACGCCGCGCGGACGCGTCGGCACGGACCGCGCCTTCGACTATTTCAAGATTCCGCGCAGGATGCGGGGCGGCATCCAGAATCCGCTTTTTTGAAGAACATATTTCTTTCGCTAGGGTCGAATACCGGTGAGCGCGCGGCACAGCTTCGTCAGGCCATCGAGCGTTTGGACGCCGCGGGCGTCTATGTCGTCCGCGAATCCTCCATATATGAAACCGAGCCGCGGGATTTTCGCGATCAGCCTTGGTTTCTGAACCTCGTTTTGGAAGTTGAAACCAGTCTTTCGCCGATTCAATTGCTGGCCCGGATTCAGGGGATCGAAGAATCGATGGGCCGCAAGCGCGATGTTCCGAAGGGTCCGCGCGGCATTGACATCGACATCCTGCTATACAGCGACCGCGTCATGAAAACGGAAGATCTCAAAATCCCACATCCCCGTTTGCCGCAACGCCGCTTCGTTCTGGAACCGCTGGCGGATCTGGCTCCGGATTTGAATCATCCGCAAAGTGGCAAAACGATACGCGAA
>DATDHK010000518.1:0-3655 GCA_036521635.1 Bryobacteraceae bacterium
GTTATTCCAACCGGTAATTCGGCGCTTCCTTCGTGATAATCACGTCGTGCACATGGCTCTCACGCAGTCCCGCCGACGTAACCCGCAAAAAGCCCGCCCGCTCCTGCAATTCGCGAATGGTCTGGCAGCCGCAGTAGCCCATCCCCGCGCGCAACCCGCCCACCAGTTGATAAACCAATTCGGCCAACGGCCCTTTGTACGGCACGCGGCCCTCGATGCCTTCCGGAACCAGTTTCCCGCTGGCGTCCTGCGAATAGCGGTCCGTG
Source organism: Bryobacteraceae bacterium (assembly GCA_036521635.1). Taxonomy (GTDB): domain Bacteria; phylum Acidobacteriota; class Terriglobia; order Bryobacterales; family Bryobacteraceae; genus Palsa-89. The sequence continues at coordinate 267 of DATDHK010000518.1, forward strand.
GATCCCTGCGACATTGCGCCCAACGAACCCATGCCCCGATAGCTCTTGAACGTGCGGCCCTGATAGAGAATCGTTTCTCCGGGACTCTCTTCGGTTCCCGCCAGCAATCCGCCCAGCATCACGGAATCCGCGCCGGCTGCAATAGCCTTACTGATGTCGCCTGAAAATTTGATGCCGCCGTCGGAAACGACCGGCACGTTCGATCCTCGGGCGGCGCGCGCACAATCGGCAATCGCGGTAATTTGCGGAACGCCCGCGCCGCTCACTACTCGTGTCGTGCAGATTGAGCCGGGACCGATGCCCACCTTGATCCCATCCGCGCCCAAGCCAATCAGGTCGCGCGCGCCTTCAAAGGTGGCTACATTTCCGGCGATCAAATCGACGTCCGGCAGGTTGTGCTTGATGGTCCGCACGGCGTTCATCACGCCCTCTTGATGCCCGTGCGCCGAATCGACTACGATCACATCCACTTTTCTGGCGAACAATTCCTGGGCCCGCTCCAGAAAGTCCCCGGTGGATCCCACGGCCGCTCCCACGCGCAGACGGCCCTGCTGGTCTTTGGCGGCGCTCGGATATTTCAGCTTTTTCTGAATGTCCTTCACCGTGATGAGACCCTTGAGCGTGTATTGATCGTCGACGACGAGCAATTTCTCCACGCGATGGAGATGCAGGATTTTCTCGGCCTCTTCGAGCGTCGTGCCCACGGCCACGGTAATGAGATTGTCCTTGGTCATCACCTGCGAGATCGGCAAATCGAAACGCGTTTCAAATCGCAAATCGCGATTCGTCAGGATGCCGACCAGCTTGCCGTCCTTGGTCACGGGAACGCCGGAGATGCGGTAGCGCTTCATCAGCTCCAGCGCGTCCGCGATTTTCTTCTCCGGATCGATGGTGATGGGATCGACAATCATCCCGCTCTCACTGCGCTTCACGCGGTCCACTTCTTCGGCCTGGCGCTCGATGCTCATGTTCCGGTGCACAATGCCGATGCCGCCCTGTTGCGCGAGCGCGATCGCCAGGTGCGACTCGGTGACCGTGTCCATGGCCGAGCTCAGGATGGGAATGTTCAAGCCGATTTTGCGCGTGAGCGCCGTGCGCGTATCCGTTTGGGCCGGGACGACGGAACTGCGCGCGGGCTGCAGCAGCACGTCGTCAAAAGTGAGGCCTTCTCGAATTGCGTCTGGAACCATACACCATTATGCCGCGAATGGCTCCGCTTTTGGCTGTCAGCATCATCGGCGGGCCCGTTCGAATTCGTCCTCGGCTTCGAGCGTATCCTGCTCGTCGGCCGGCTGCTGGTCTGCCGGATTTCGGACAGGCGCCGGTTCGCCGATGGACGTCCGGTTCATACGTCCTCCGATTTAGCCCGGCGCCGCTTTCGCTGCCCTTTCTTTCCGGCCGCCTTGCGCCGCTTCTTCTGCAAAAGCTTGGCTTCAATGAGCAGGTCGTTGTGCAACCTGCCGAAGCGGGTCCAGGCATCCTGTTCCCGCGGTTGCAGGGCCTCCACCAATTCCAGGTTGGCCCAGGCTCGCGTCTCCTGAACAATTACGCGGAAAATGTTCCCGAGATCCCGCCGCTGGAACATGCCGAGCTCCTGCAGCCGCGCGAAGTCCGCGAGGACTTGTTCGAAGTCCCGATTCAAAGCATAGAGGCTCTCGTAGACGAGGAGCCTGCCGGCCGGGTGTTTCATAAGACGGCCCCGCATGCACGGGCCGGAGTTGAGTGGAGTTGCGCTGTCCGCGGACAGCGGGTTAGTGTGATGACAGCCATTGTTTGCCCCTCACTGGGCGACTTGGTTAGGGGCGCGTTCGGTGCTTGTTACACCGGCGCGTCCCCGTTACGGTTTGGCTCTTATTGCAGAGCCGGGATGAACAATTAGTATTGGGGATGTTTTATTCTATGTCAATATCTCCGCATCGGTTCTTGGAGTAGGACTAAGCATGGCGACATTTGGATTAATCGAATACGAAGCTGCGAGCGCGGAAGTGCGTGCCGTATACGACGACATCATGACCACCCGCAAGACCGACTCGGTCAACAATTTCTGGAAAGCGTTGGCGCACGATCCTGTGACGCTGCGGCGCACCTGGCAAAGCATCCAGGAAATCATGGCGCCGGGGGCACTGGATCCGCTGACCAAGGAAATGCTGTACGTCGCGGTCAGCGTAACGAATCAATGCGGATATTGCATTGCATCGCACACGGCGGCCGCGCGCAAAGCCGGCATGACGGACGCAATGTTCGCCGAATTAATGGCGGTGGTTGGAATGGCGAACGAGACTAATCGGCTGGCCAGCGGTTATCAAGTGGAGATCGACGAGCGCTTCCTTTCAACAAAAGCTAGGTGATCGTGTGGGGCAGGATGGCATCCTGCGGCGGATTGGTAATCCGCCCGTCCGGTGAAGCGTTCAAAGCAACAGGCCGATTAACAATCGGCCGCAGATTACCACTGCCCCACTTCTATTCCGCTACCACCGGATTGCGAAGCTCGCCGATTTGGCCCACGGAAATAACCACGTCGTCTCCGGGCTTCAGGAAGCGCGGCGGATTGCGCGCATAGCCCACTCCGGCCGGCGTCCCGGTGGACACGACATCGCCGGGCTCCAACGTGAATACGCTGGATAGATACGCCACCAGTTCCGGAATCTTGAAGATCAGTTGGCTCGTGTTGGATTGCTGCAGCACCTCGCCGTTGATGCGCAAGCCGATGTCGAGCGCGTGCGGGTCGGCGATCTCGTCGGCGGTCACCAGGTATGGTCCCATGGGCGCGAAGGTGTCGAACGTCTTGCCCATCATCCATTGCGATGTGGCCATCTGAAAATCGCGCGCGCTGACGTCGTTGAGCAGCGTGTAGCCGAAGACGTGCCGCTCCCATTCCTCGGCGGGGATGTGCCGGCCTCCGGTTCCGATTACGAACGCAAATTCGGCCTCGTAATCCGGTTGCGTGGAATTCTTCGGCAGAACGATAGGCTGACCGGGTCCGATGACGGCCGTGGCGAACTTCGCGAATATGGTGGGGACTTTCGGAATTTCCATCTTGGCTTCGAGCGCGTGATCGCGATAGTTCAGGCCCACGCAGATCAGTTTGGGCGGCCGGGGGATGGGGGCCAGGAGCGTTATGGAATCGAGCGCAACGGCGGCGTCGGCCGGCGGATTGTAGATCCAGTTTTCAATCTTCGCCCTAGCCGGCGCGCCGCCGCGCAGGATCGCCGGCATGTCCGGAAATCCGGCGCCCTTCAAAGCGATCACCCGGTCCCGAACAATTGCGCCGGCTTCGGCATCCGCGCCTTCGCGCTGGAAAGTAACAAAACGCATATTCAATTGATACATGAATGTGGGGCAGGTTGGTAACCTGCCGCCGATTGTAAATCGGCTGCCGACCTTCAGAT